>NZ_QOZX01000019.1:0-86586 GCF_008368895.1 Bacillus sp. BB081 | reverse complement strand
GTGCTACTGGTGCTCAAGGCCCGGCTGGCGCAACAGGACCAGCGGGTACTCCAATTCCTGTAACTATCGCAGCAATCGGAAACTCAAACGCACAAACTATATCACCTGGAACAAACATCCAATTTAATCAAGTTTTTGAAATAAATAACATTAATTTTAATGACACTGCAGATACTTTAACAATTTTAGAAACAGGCGTATATGATATTAGTTTCTCAGCGTCTACAACTTTCCCAGGATCTTCACCATTTGGATTCGGTATTTCATTCAATGGCCAACCACCTAATCGTAACTTCTCAACTAACGTTATCGGTAGTGCTGTTTCTTTCTCTACAATCGTTACTTTACAAGCTGGTACAACGATTGCTGTACAGCCTACAGCAAACACTATTTCTATTCCTAACACAGGTGATACAACTGCAACACTATCCGTATTCCGAATTTACTAATTTTCAATCAATAAGTATATTTATAATAATATGTATCGTTTAACCGTGCATTAAATCTCTCTTTATATAGAAAGGAGCACTTATTTGGGAGGATAAGTGCTCCTTCTTTACGTTTCTTTACCTCAAATTTACTCTGTCTTAATCCTCATTTTGTATGATAAATAGTGAAGTCAAAGATATGAAAGAGGGATGAAAATGAGAGTTATGTCACTAATACGCATTTGGTTTGCTCTTATGGTATGCATTATTTTATGTGTAGGATTTTTTTTAACTCTAAAATATTCTACTATATCAAAAGCAGAGAGAAAAACTGTTCCATACAAACTTTTGTATACAAAACAAAGCAACATCCCTTATTCCAATACCACAAAGAATGAAAAAAAGGTTATAAAAGGAATGCTTATTACGCAAGCTTCTAGTTCCGAAGCGTTACTTCAAATTGCTGAAACGATTAAAGATCAGTATACAAATAAAAAAATCGATGAAATCACACTTTCTATCCACAATGAAAATAATGGTAATTTCGAAGAAGAATTACCTTACGAACCTATTAGTAAAGGGAAAATACTAGTCACATACGATTCTCAATCCTTTGGCAGTACAAATGTTACACTTAACGAGTAATACTATTTATCCCAATTAATATGGGCTAACAACTCGTAGAGATAGATTCAGCTCCTCCCCACCGATTAAAAGTTCACTTAATTTCTCATACGAAAAAGAGGCGAATTTCGTTATTCGCCTCTTTCTTTTACCAAAATGAAGGAATCCATTCTTTCACTTTATCAATCCACTCTTGTTGCTCTTTTTTTCTTTGTTGTTCCTCTTCTTTTCTTCTCTTCTCTTCTTCTTTTCTTCGTTTTTCCTCTTCTATTGTATTCAATTGTTTTTTATAATCAGCCTCAGATATGAGCGATAACTGGAATGCTTTTTGAGCTGGATTGGCATTCGCTTTTTTCATAATATCCCGGAACATTGTCGTCGTAATTTGACTTCCTCCCGGCACATAATGATCACTATCTGTTTTATCATATCCTACCCAAATCGCACCTACTAAATCTGGTGTATATCCAACAAACCATGAATCCTTTGCACCGGCGCTTGGTCCATTTACAATTTGAGTCGTTCCTGTCTTACCTGCCGTATCAATATTATTAACTTTCGCCTTTTCGCCCGTTCCCTTTTCGACAACACCTTTTAATAAATATGTCATCTTTTGAGCAATTTTCTCGCTCGTCACTCGTGTCTCTTTCTTATACCACTTTCCAATTGTTTCACCTTCAGCATTTTGTATCTCTCTAATCGCATGAGCTTCCACTTGGACACCGTCATTTGCAAATGTACTATACGCTTGAGCCATTACAAATGGAGAGGTCCCCACATGCATACCGCCTAAAGCGATCGGATACGTACGATCTTCTGGCACTAATGGAATACCAAATCGCTCTAAAGATTTTAATCCTTTATCTAATCCAATTTGTTCTAATAGCCAAACAGCCGAAACATTGTACGACTTTGCCACAGCTTCATACATTGTCACATCACCGTGAAAAGTATGATCACTATTTTGCGGTTTATATTCTTTAATATTAAATGGTTCATCTTTTAATATATCGTATACTTCATACCCTTGCTCTAACGCTGGTACATATACAGCCAGAGGCTTTAACGTTGAGCCAGGTTGTCTTTTTAATTGGGTTGCATGGTTAAACTGTAAAAACTGATACGGTCCTCTACCTCCAACTAAAGCTGGTACACCACCTGTTTTTGGATTCATAAGAACTACACCCGTTTGCATAAGCTGGTCTGAGCCATTATCTTTGAAATAACTCTCATTATTCACAACGTCTTCTACAGCCTGTTGTTTTTTCGGATCAAGCTCTGTATAAATACGATAACCACCTGCTAAAATTTCATTTTGTGTTAATTCATACTTGTCCATTGCTTCTCTAACAATATAGTCTACATATTGAGAGTATTTTCCCTTGTATTTATCATCAACACCACGTTTTAACACAAGACCGCTCTCTTTTTCTTTATTATATTGTTCGTCAGAAATATATCCTTGCTCTTTCATTAAACTTAATACAACATTACGTCGTTCGATTGATTTATTAAAGTTTTTATAAGGCGAATACGCAGACGGTGCTTTAATCAAGCCAGCAATCGTTGCAGCCTCTGAAATTGTTAAATCTTTTACATCTTTATCGAAATAAGACTTAGCTGCTCTTTTTATGCCCCAAGCACCTTCACCGAAATAAATTTGATTCATATACATTTCGATAATTTCATCTTTCGTATACGTACGTTCTATTTTTTTTGTTAAAAAATATTCCTTTATTTTACGCGAGAACGTGCGGTCTTGTGTCAGAAATACATTTTTCGCAAGTTGTTGCGTAATTGTACTTCCCCCTGCTACAACTTCTCCTGCTGTAATATTTTTAAAAACTGCACTTATAATTCCACTATAATAAATACCGTGATGGTTAAAAAACCCCTTATCTTCTACTGCAACAATTGCCTGAACCATAATGTCAGGAATATCTTTCCTTTTAACACCTTCTGTTTTAGAAGAAGCTAATTTAGTCGCAACTTCATTATTTGCATCATAAATTAAGGTCGGTTGCGGAACAGCTTGTTTTAATTCAGATATGTCTTGAATGGAAATTATTATATTTATAGCAATAAATAGAGTAGCGAGTAAACTCCCTAATACAATTAATGAATTACGAAGTTTCTTCCTCTTGTTGAACCACTCCTGCATTTTTTTTAAGTGAGTGTTCTTCAATTTCATTCGTTCACTTCCTTCGTTTGTTTACACTCTTCTTTTCAAAAGGAAGAATATACCTCCTTTTAAATTTATTATAATAACGTAGTCGTTCCTATAGTGTAAAGCTTTTCTTTCACATTCATACTTTTTGCAAGAAAAGGACATTCTACAAGTAAGATATTCACTATTGATTATTAATATTATTAATACAACAATGAGAGTTATGTTAAGTTTTTGTAAACTTTTCGATAAAATGTTTTAAAAAACGACAGTTTTTTGTTAGAATTGATTAGCCAATATATTTTACATATATTACTTTTGTGGGGGTAACTAATAATGGTATTTAAATCAAAAAAAGATAAATTTTCTGAAATGTTAATGAATGTTTCAGAAAATTTAAAAGAAGGCGCGCAGTTTTTCGTGGAGTATAAAATTAAAAATGCTAGCGATTTAAAAGAGTTTTCTATGCGCATGAAAGAGTATGAGTCAAAAGGTGACTCATTTATTCACGAAATCATTATGGAGCTAAACAAAGCGTTTATTACTCCAATTGAACGTGAGGACATCCTACAACTTGCAATGAGTATGGATGATGTATTAGACGGATTAGATCATAGTGCTGGTCTATTCGAAATGTATTCTATTACAGAAGCTGATGAATACATGATTAAATTCGTTGAAGCAATTAATCAATGTGCGATTGAGATTGCAAATTCTGTTGAACTACTGTCTAAAAAGAAGTTAGTCGACATTCGTACGAACGCGATTAAGATTAAGGATTACGAATCACAATGTGATGATATTCGCCGTCATGCAATTAAGCACTTATTCTCTCGTGAGAAAGATCCGATTAAGATCATTCAATACAAAGAGATTTACGAAGAGCTTGAAGAAGTAGCGGATAGCTGCCAAAGCGTTGCAAACGTATTAGAAACAATTATTATGAAGAACGCGTAAGGAGTTTGATCATGGATACACTCTTGATACTGACCGTTTTAGTAGTCATTTGCGCTTTAGCTTTTGACTTTATCAATGGATTTCACGATACAGCAAACGCTATTGCAACGGCTGTTTCAACGAAAGCTCTAAAGCCTAGACATGCAATTATTATGGCAGCTATTATGAACTTTTTAGGTGCGATGACATTTACAGGTGTAGCAAAAACGATTACAAAAGATATCGTTGATCCATTTGCCTTGCAAAATGGTTCTCTTGTAATTTTAGCTGCTTTGCTTGCGGCAATAGCTTGGAATTTAATTACTTGGTACTACGGTATTCCAAGTAGTTCTTCGCATGCAATTATCGGCTCAATCGCAGGTGCAGCTATCGCTGCTGCCGGTATTAGCTCGTTAAATCTTAAAGGGTTCATAAAAATTCTTGAAGCTTTAATCATTTCACCGATTATCGCTTTTGTTATTGGTTATATCGTATACAGTATTTTTAAAGTGGTCTTTAAAAACTTTAATTTAACGAAAACGAACAAAAACTTCCGTTTATTCCAAATTTTCACTGCAGCATTACAAGCTTATACACATGGTACGAATGATGCACAAAAAGCAATGGGAATCATTACGATGGCTCTTATGGCCAATAACTATCATACTTCTGACGACATCCCGTTCTGGGTACAATTATGTTGTGCAATCGCAATGGGTCTTGGTACTTCTGTTGGCGGATGGAAAATTATTAAAACTGTCGGTGGACAAATTATGAAAATTCGTCCTGTAAATGGTGTAGCTGCTGATTTATCATCATCACTTGTTATTTTCGGCGCAACATTCATTCACTTACCGGTTAGTACAACGCACGTTATCTCTTCTTCTATTTTAGGGGTTGGTGCTTCACATCGTGTGAAAGGTGTAAAATGGGGAACTGCAAAACGCATGTTAATTACATGGGTTATTACACTTCCTATTTCAGCTTCGTTAGCTGCATTATTTTTCGCTTTATTACACTTAATCTTTTAATTAAAAGTCGTCTTCCTTATTTTTCTAGGAAGACGACTTTTTTGTGAACAAACCTTTTTCTTATTAAAAAGCGTGTATAATAATTGGTGGATAAGTTATATAGAGGAGTTGGCAATTTTGGAATACATCATGTTACTTTTCATCGGGTTAATCGCCGGGACAGTCGGGAGTCTAGTCGGGCTTGGTGGCGGAATTATTATTGTTCCGTTATTAATCGGATTACACAGTCTATCACCACAACTTGCAGTAGGAACTTCAATGGTAACAGTCGTTTTTACAGGACTATCTTCCACCCTTACTTATATGAAGCATAAACGAGTAGATTACAAAAGTGGACTTATTTTATTTATCGGGAGTGGCCCTGGTGGTATCATCGGCTCGTGGGCAAACAAATTTTTAAACCAAGATACATTTTCTTTATATTTTGGGATTTTCCTTATTTTTGTCTCCATTCTTCTTATGTTACGAGACAAATTAAACCCCCTTTCTTTATCAAATATGACGGTAATTAAGCGTTCTTTTACAGATAACGAAGGAAACACTGTACACTATCAATTTCCACCGCTTCTCGCAATCTTTATCGCCTTTATAGTTGGTTTTATATCTGGATTATTTGGAATTGGCGGCGGTGCCTTACTTGTTCCAGCAATGATGCTACTTTTTGCATTCCCAGCACATATTGCTGTAGCAACTTCGATGTTTATCGTATTTTTATCAGCAATTGTAAGTTCTGCAACTCACATCTCCCTTGGAAATGTCAGCTGGGTTTACGCATTAATTCTTATTCCTGGTGCATGGATTGGCGGGAAAATCGGGGCTTATATTAATACAAAATTAAGTGGTAATGCCGTAATTAATTTATTACGTATCACATTAATTATTCTCGGAACTAGATTAATCATTACTTCTTTTTTATAACGCGTTCTTTTTAGAATGCGTTTTTCTTATACACATGAATATAAAAATCCTCCTAAGAGAACAAATAAAATTAAACAAACACATAATAACATATAGTTGGAAATATGTACTTTCTTCAAGTTGACCACTCCTATAACTGCGACTGTTATCTTTATGATAGCGAAAAAATAATTCACTTGCAGTTACAAAGTGCTAACAATGCAAAATCATTTATTACAAATTTTATCCTTATATTTCATTTCTTTGTATATTCTATCGTTTTAATAAAAAAAGATGTCATATTGACATCTTTTTTAGTGAAGAAGTGACCATCCCATAAAATCCTCATGTACTTGGCACGCCCTCTTATCGTTTCGATCATATAATTCAGCATAACTATCTGTTTCTTCATCATAAGCCATCGTATAAATAATTTGGCCGTCTACTTCAACGGATAACACGACTCCACCTTTCATCTCTTCTACATGAATGATAGCATTCGCCGGAATTCTCATATCCGTCATTTTTATCGCATCTAACAATATACTAAACCCCCTACAGCGTATTCATTGCTAGTACTATTACACACTAAATAGTATACTACTGTAATAGCATATATTTCGTCAATGAAATTGCTATTTAAAAGCATATTGTCTTTATACATATACGCTAAAATAGAAGAAATAGAAATGTTTAAATGGGGGGCTAACATTGATTCTACACAAAGGAGATGTACTATTCCGTCAAGGCGAGGACGGTCCTTTATATTTTATAAAAACAGGTTTATTAAAAGTAGTACGGATAGAAGAAGATGGAACACCATTTCTATTCAACATTATCGTTCCAGGTGAAACGATACCTCACCATTCTTTAATTTCACCGAAGGAATATCACGGTACAGCAATCGCTTTAATGAAAACAGAAGTTGAACCTATAATTAGTAATGAATGGTACGATCAACTTCAGGCAAATCCTGCATCATATGCAAATATTGCTATGCAACTACAATCAAAATTAAGAATGATGCAACAGCGTATCGATCAATTGACAACCGTCTCTCCGAAAGAACGTCTACATCGTTTACAAGAATGGTTCACACTATATTTAGGTGACATTCCTATATATGAAATATTAACACAAACTGAAATCGGTCAACTCATAGGTATACGCCGTGAAACGGTAAATCGGCTGTTACGAGAACAAATAAAAAACGAGGTAAAATAATACCTCGTTTTTTACTTATTTCAAACTTCATCTATTGTAAGCTTGCTGCTGGACCGAAAAATTCATAATGAATATGCTCTTGTTCCACACCTAAATTAGTTAGTGCAGCATTTATATGCTTCATAAATGGTACGGGACCACAGAAATAAAATTCTGCTTCAGTTGTCGGAATAATAGTTTGTAACCATTCAGCTTCAATGAAACCTTCTTTATCAAAGTTCTTCATTTCCAAATCTTTTTCAGTTGGTGCAGAATAGCAAGTGTATGCTTTAACTTGTTCGTATTCATTATCTACTGCCTCAACGTGTTCTTTCATTGCATGTGTATTACTATTTATCGCTGCATGAACAAAACATACATTACGTTTTGAGTTTTGTTCAATTAACGTATTTAGCATACTCATCATTGGTGTAATACCTACTCCACCACTAATTAGCACAACTGGTAATGTTGAATCCATATTTAATACGAAATCTCCTGCTGGTGCACTTACTGGTAACATATCCCCTTCTTCTACATGATCGTGTAAGTAATTAGATACTTTACCGTCCGGTGTATCTACACCTTTTTCTTTCTTTACACTAATACGATAATATTCTTTTCCAGGAGCATCTGATAAACTATATTGACGATTATGTGTATACGTTTCACCTTCTATATTTATTTGAATCGTTACATATTGTCCTGGGATGAATGAAGAAACTTGCCCTCCATCTTCAGGTTTTAAATAAAATGATGTAATAACGTCGCTTTCCGTAACTTTTTTAACAACCACAAAGTTACGGAAATCTTTCCATCCACCTTCTTTATTCGCCGCTTCTTCATACATCTCTGTTTCAATGCTAATGAATGCATCAGCAATGACACCATAAGCTTCTCCCCATGCATTTAAAACTTCATCAGGTGCACCTGCAACCTCTTTAATTGCACGTAGTAAACATGTACCTACAATCGGGTAATGCTCTGCTTTAATACCTAAACTTCTATGCTTATGACCAATTTGTTTTACAACCGGAATAATAGCTTCTAAATTATCAATATACGTTGCAGCTGCATAAACAGCATTCGCTAGCGCTTGTTGTTGTCTTCCCTTTTTCTGATTTGTATGGTTGAAAATATTTAATAACTCCGGATGTTCCGAAAATAAAATTTGATAAAATCGCGTTGTAATTTCAACGCCTTTTTCTTGTAATAATGGTACTGTTGACTTTACGATTTCAATTGTTTTTGCACTTAACATTGTATCCCACTCCTCTATTTCCTTAACTGTTTTTAGTTTAACTGAATTGTATAGTACATATTGTGATTTTAATCACTATTAACACGGTGTTTTTGTGAATAATATATGAACATTGCACTTACAAAAGAAAATAAGCCAACTAGAATTCTAGCTAGCTTATTATTTGGACTGTATAGCTTGTTCAATTACCCTTATATCTTTTCCATCTCCAAACTCTGTATACCCCCAGATGTTCGTTTCACCTCTATATTTATTTACTATAATATCTAAGTCATGGTATACACGATGTGCATAAACTACATACTCAATATTTTGAAGTTCCACACCTTTTTTTACAATTTCATAGCTTCTATTTACATCACGTTTTATTTTTTCATTCTTTATTTCTGTATGTATATTTTTTAAAGATGATTCTTGTTGTTGAAACCATTGTTTAAATTGGTTCCAGTCCCCTTCTGTATAATTCTCTGCTTTACCGTAATTTAAGAAATTATTATAACTTTCATGCGTCATACGAATAAAATCTAGCACTTTTGTCTCTTCTTGCACATCTTCTATTTGAGCTATTGTACTTACCTCAGCAGGCTTATTCGCATAATGTAATAGCAATTTCATAAGACTATAGCTCGCAATGATCATTACGATAATAATCCCGAATACAATTAACAATTTCTTCATATACAGAACTCCTTCTCTACTAAAGATATTACAATGTATGACTATACTTGTAACATTCTCTCGTAGAAATATAATTCCTGTATAAATTCTTCCTATCATTTCGACAATATTTTTCTATACATTTCTCGTTGGTAAATGTTCTTGTAAAACAATGTACCCTTCATAAGCTGTGTAACCGAGTATAGCCATTAATCCGATATAACAAGCAAAGACTGTCCATTTTGTTTTCATATCAACTTTATAATAGTTTTCCTGTTGTCTCTTTTCTGTCTCCCATTCCTGTAATTTTCTTTCTGACATTTCAAATGCTTCTCTTATATGAATTGTATGCGTTTCTTTTTCATCTTCATATGGAACGTAATCAAGCGGCTCAAACTTTGGTAAAAGATGCTCTAACACTTCAATCTTTTGAAGTTCTCCTACTTTTAATTCTTTCTCTCTTTCTTTTTGCCTTAATATATTTATTTCATGTTGCATCATATATATATTTCGATGCACCGCACCTGTTTCTTTTAACTCCTCTTCAAGTCTTGCAACATATTCTTTCATTCCATCAATTCTATATCCTAATTCCTTAATTGGCTCATCTCTCTTTATTACTCTATATAATTCCATACAGCCGATAATAAAAATAAATCCTCCCAAAATACTTTTAAAGTAAATGGCATAACCGAGCAATACAATAAGACCCGCTCCCCAAATCTTTGTACTTACAACTGAGATAATTCGTCCACCATCTAATGGAGAAACCGGAATCAAGTTAAAGAAGTTAATCATACTTCCAAGTAAAATAATTAATGCCCAAAATGGCTCTTTCGTTATTATATAAAGTGGAATCGCAGGTAAAAATGACAACAATCCGAAAAGAGGTCCCATGAAGGCGATGTAAGCTTCATCTTTTGCATTTTTCGGCATCTCTTTCATCCCAATAAGAGCGCCCATAAATGGAATAAATATTGCTGGCGATGTTGGTATACCTTTTTTTTTCGCAGCCCATAAATGGCCCATTTCATGAATAAACAACAAATAAATGAGCGCTACCCCAAATTTCCAACCATATATAACCGCGTATGCACCAAGTGATAGAAACATACTAAATACCGTTGAAAACTTTGCTAGTTTAAAAATTGCAAATACCCACTTTAACTTAGAAAGTAAAAATAGCCCTATTGCAACAATAATTCCCCATAATCCTTTTTTATTATTTTTCATATTCCTCTCCTTTATCTCTCATTAATGAATCATATTTATTCATCAAAACTATTCTTTTCTCTATTATGACATATTTTTTTCTATCGTTAGAAATAATGTTTATTTAATCCATTTTTAGCCAAAAATATAAATATAAATATAAGGAGGTGTTTGCAAATGAATTTACAATCTCTCATAATAGGCGCTCTATCGTTTTTAGCTTCAACTCTTATTTTTTATACCGTTAGTTACGTATTATTATTAGATTTGTTGCCCAATCACGTATTTATTGCCCTTGTCATCCTTTCCGCTCTTATGATTTCTTTTCTTATTACACGAAAATCAATGAATGAGCCATCTGCAAAAGCAAAGTAATAGAGAGGGGGTTTTTCCCCCTCTCTATTATCATTTCCTAGGAAAGGCCATATAAACTTTACTAATTACCTTCATCCCGATCCGTAAGGGCTAATTAAAGTTTCATTTTATCTTTGTAAATCCATTTTTTCACCATACTCTTTAACAATTTGAATGATATTTTGAAAAACACCTATTTTTTCTTTTTTGCTATTTAATATTTTCAAATCATAATTTTCATAATATGTTTCTAATGACTTTAATTGTGATTCTGAAGCATCTTTTACCGGAACAGTAGCATGCAATTCATATTGTTTATACCCTTCCTTTACCTTTTCACCTGAAATTTTTTCACTCTCTTTTGCTCCAATTAATTTTTGAACTTTTTCTGGGAAAACGACTTGTAAATAATACTCTTGTTCCTTCTCTAACTTGTTGTATAGTGATTGTGAAATCGTATACCGCACCGTATAATTCACTTTTTGATCGCCTGCTTTAATATGAAACGCAGTAATCTGCAAATCTTTTTTTGTTACTTCCGTTAAAGGACCTACCTGCATCTCATCTTCTTTTTGTTCTAAAACATTTGGAAATATAGCCAAAAGCTTTTCTGTATCTTTTTTATTCAGCATATACATAGCTTTTTTATATTGTATCCATCCTCTTCTGTCTTCTCCTCTTAGCCATGCATAATATGTTTCTTTTTTTCCACCCCTATTAATTTGTATTTCATATTCCGGTTCACCAAAACTACCTGTTACTTCTTGTTTTTCCGTTTTATCTATAATGTCTATTACTAACTTAGCTTCTGATTCCTGTAACTTTTTCTCTTTATGTTTTTTTTGTATAACGGTTACCCCTATCGTTTCTTTCACTTCATTCACCGTCTCTTCCACTTTTTTTGTTTCTTTTTTTTGCTCTACTTGACCACAAGACGCTAGTAACATAGCAAATAACAACAATACATATTTCCTTTTCAACTTAATCCTCCTTTTACAATAAGAAATTCTTATACTCTTCATATAAAAAACAAAAACGTGACACACTATAAAATACGCTATACTAAGTATTGAAAGGAGGTCTTTTTCATGTCCATTAATTTTCACGATGCAAATAATAAATACACATACGCACAGCGAAACGCCCATATTTCTTGGGGAGAAATGATAAAAAGTATTACAAATGTACAAAACAAGCAAATAATTGATATCGGCTGTGGTGGCGGGATTTATACGAAAGAACTTGCTCTTATGGGGGCCAAAAATGTCATTGGACTTGATTTTTCAAAAGAAATATTACAAGCTGCAAAAGAAAATTGTAGCGGCTTTCCAAATATTTCATTCATTCACGGTGATGCACATAGCGTCCCATATCCTAATGATACATTCGACATTGTTATTTCGCGCGCAGTGATTCATCATTTACAAGACATTCCTACATTTCTACGTGAAGCTTCTCGTATATTAAAGAAAAACGGTGTACTTATTGTACAAGACCGAACTATTGAAGATTGTACAATTCCTGGAAGCCCCGAACACATTCGTGGATATTTTTTCTCTACCTTTCCAAAACTCATTGAAATAGAATCAAAAAGGCGGCCAAAAACCACCACGATACAGCAAGAATTACAAAAACATTTTCTTCACGTGTTCCCCTCTCAAACACAATGGGAAGTACGAAAAATACATGATTCTGTAGAAGCATTGCTACAAGATTTATCACCTCGAACAGGTCGATCCATTCTATATGAATTAACAGATCATGAACTTTCTCAACTTCTACAACAGATCCAGACCGCATTACAAAGTATCTCTCCTATTATCGAAAGAGATCGGTGGACAATTTGGAGCGCCATGAAATTGTAAGGAAGGAAGCCTCACAACATAATGTGAGGCTTCCTTCTTTCATAATCTAATTTTGCAACACTCTTGATATCCTCCACTTCTGGCCTGTGCACTTCCACACTTCGGACATACTAAATATCTAGACTGATTTGTCAACAAACTACCTTTTTGAAAGAGTAAAACTTCTGCTTGTTTAAACGAACGCGAATAATATAACCACATAAAACCAATTATAGCAATAATGCCAAATAATACTCCCATCGCAAGCATTCCAGTCACCTCTTTTGGTTTGTTCTTTCCAGCAAGTGGATTGTTGTATTATTCTCTGTAAATTCAAACAATACCTTCTTTACTCCTATAAATATCAACTTTCTCTATAAGTTTTACAATTCTCTACAAATTTTTACTCCCGTTTTACAATTCACCATTCCCTTTACAATAACGAATATCACATTCGATATCTCCATATATAAATATATCTTTCAAAAAAATGTTGACTTTCAAAAAAAAACATGTGACAATACTGTCAGAATACTTGAATAAAAATTCATTGACGAGAACGAGTACGTTATAGGACTGTCCCCCAGAGAGTTGGCGATTTGCTGAAAGCCAACGTTCAGTGCGTAACCGAAAATCATCTCCGAGAAGTAGAACCGAATGTTACAGTAAGTTCTTACCGGCTGTCCCCCGTTACAAGGAACACGTATCATGTTGTACGTTGTAAAGCCGTATACATATAGACTCATTTCTACATGTATAAATTAGGGTGGTATCGCGGGTAAATATAACTCGTCCCTTTCTTTAGGGACGAGTTTTTTGTGTTCTTACAAATGAATTTAAAAAAGGAGGAAAAACAATGAACACTGTATCAAAAAAACATATTTTTTTCACGGGTCTTATGCTATTTTCTTTATTTTTTGGGGCAGGTAATTTAATTTTCCCTCCCATGCTTGGACAAAATGCAGGTGAAAACTTTTGGCCGGCAATGATTGGATTTTTACTAACAGGAGTCGGTTTACCATTATTAACTGTTATTGCAATTTCTTTATCAGGAAACGGCATGCAACAACTCGCAAGTCATGTTCACCCATTATTCGGAATTTTCTTTACTGTAGTTGTATACATCGCAATCGGTCCTTCTATGGGAATTCCACGCGTTGCAAATGTCGCTTATGAAATGGGTGTTAGTTCTTTCTTACCAGAAACAATTCGTTCTAGTAACCTAGCACTATTTTTATACACAGTCGTCTTCTTCGCTATCGTATTTTGGCTTAGTTTAAATCCATCTAAACTTGTCGATCGCATCGGAAATATTTTAACACCTATTTTATTACTCTCTATTCTCTTACTATTTGTTAAAAGTGTATTTACACCACTCGGGCAATCAGGACCAGCAATGCAAGAGTATCAAACTTCTCCAATCTTCAAAGGCTTTATGGAAGGATACTTAACGATGGATACCATTTCTGCGCTTGCATTTGGAATTATCGTTGTAAATGCCATTCGCTCTAAAGGTGTGAAAGATCGTAAATCCATTGCCATCGCAACAGCGAAAGCAGGACTTATTGCCGCTACTGGTCTCGTACTTGTATATGGTGCACTTGGCTGGCTCGGTGCAACTAGCGTCTCGCTCGGATATGCACAAAATGGCGGACAATTACTTACTGTTATCGTACAGCAATTATTCGGTCCATACGGTTTACTTCTATTATCTCTAATCGTTACACTCGCTTGTCTAACAACTTGTGTTGGACTTGTATCTGCGTGTAGTCAATATTTCTCAACATTATTGACTAAATTTTCATACAAAATATTCGCGAGTATCATTTGTGCATTAGGATTATTAGTTGCCAACTTAGGTTTAACGAAAATTATTGCCATCTCTGTTCCAATTCTACTTGTTGTATATCCAGTTGCAATTGTGCTCGTTCTACTATCGTTACTTCATAAATATTTCGGTGGATATCGCTCTGTTTATGTAGGTGCTTTAATTGGAGCAGCAATCGTAAGCGTATTTGACGGATTAAAACAAGGTGGCATTTCAGTTTCATTTATCACACCATATTTTGAATTTATCCCTTTATATAATGAAGGAATTGGCTGGCTAATACCAGCATTATCCGGGGCTATTATCGGCCTTACAATCGCTAAGTTAAGCGGTGCGAAAAAAGTTCCCTTAATAACCGATTCCCGCGAAGTAAAAGCATCCTAAAAAACTCCCGAAAGGGAGTTTTTTACTTTTGATAAGCAGTATGATTAAAACTGCTTATTTTATATGCTTTCGTATAATATTCGATATTTGTATCCACTGTTTCTACTTTGACAACATCGTAGCAATCTTCTTGCTTTACTAAAAATAAATAGTACTCTTCTGTCGCCTCAACAATTGCAATTTTATCTGTTTCAACATTATATTGTTCACAAAGCGCTTGTAATGCGTTCACATAATCCCCTAATTTTTTAGACTTATCCATGCCAAATATCGTTTGAACTAACATACGCTCTCTCCCCTTTGTATGTATTGTTAACAACCCAATGATAACGCTTACATTTATTAACGTCAATAAAAAGATTTGGCGTAAACTAATAATCAGTGGAATAGCCCCCCACTGATTAAAGTTTCACTTTATCATTTCGTCAATTGATGTCTAAACGCATAAATAACTGCCTGTGTCCGGTCACTTACATTTAGCTTATTTAAAATATTACTCACATGTGTCTTTACTGTTTTGAGGGCAATAAACAATTCATCTGCAATCTCTTGATTACTTTTCCCCTCTGCAATTAATAACAAAATTTCAGACTCTCTTTCTGTTAACTCCTCATGCAAAGGTTGTTCTTTCTTCTGACGCATACGAGACATCATTTTACCAGTAACTTTTGGCTCTAATACCGTTTCTCCATCATAAGTAGCTCGTACAGCGTCTGCTATATCACTTGCTCTTGATGTTTTTAATAAATAACTTGTAGCTCCAGCCTCAATAACAGGGTACAATTTCTCATCATCTAAAAAGCTCGTTACAACTACAATTTTCGCTTCTGGCCATTCCTGAATAATAGCACGTGTTGCTTCAACCCCATCCATCTCATCCATGACAAGGTCCATCAAAATAATATCTGGTCTTAATTGCAGTGCTAACTCTGAACCTTTTCTTCCATTTTCAGCTTCTCCAACTACTTCGATATCTGGCTGCGTTGATAAATATGCTGATACACCCATTCGAACCATTTCATGATCATCGACAAGTAACACTTTTATCATGATTCTCCCCCTCTCTCAATCATAATCGGTACTTTTACTTCTATTTGCGTCCCTTTAGCGGGGAAACTAAGTACTTTTAATGTCCCACCAATTTCATGAACACGCTCTTGCATTGATCTTAAACCATATGAACCAGCCTTATTCACTCCGACTTCAAATCCAACGCCATCATCAATAATTTTTAGAATTGCATATTGATCAATTTTCCGAAGACGTACTTCCGTTTTCTTCGCTTTCGCATGTCGTAAAGTATTGGATAAAGCTTCTTGCACAATACGAAATAAATGATCTTCTACACCTTTTTTCAATTCTATTGGCTCGATTAGCCATTCAATTTTCATATGTTGCTTTCGCGATAATTCCGTCAATAATTCCTCTATACCTTGTGTCAGTTTCTTACCTTCTAATTGTACAGGCCGTAAATGAAGAAGCAATGCTCTCATTTCTGATTGCGCATTTACAACCATATTTTCAACGAGCTGCAACTGCTTGTTTGTCGTTTCTGGAATTTCAGCTACTTGTTCATTAATAGCCGACATCATCATCGACATTGCAAAAAGCTGCTGACTTACAGAATCATGCAGCTCCCTCGCCAATCGATGCCTTTCTTGGGATATCGCTTCTTGTCTCATCTCTTCATTCCAATGAGCTCGTTCATTCGTTACTTTTTGAAAGAGTCCAGCTTGCTCCTCTAATCGACGAGCAAGACCGATTACTTTTCGTTCTACTTCATGAAATTCATCATCTGCAGTAAACGAAACATCGCTCGGAAAATTCCCTCGCTCCACTTCAAATAGAAAAGTATTTAATCCTTGTATACGCTGCTCTATATAGTAACCGATTGCATACCCTACAATTCCCCCGATAAGTAAACTTGTAGTCATAATAAACAAGCCAATTGGAACAGAAGCGATGGATTCCTTCCATAATAAATCATACACTTGTTGCTCGCTTTTCCATACATATACAATTGTACAAATGAGTGCGATACTAACAGAAGACAACATAGAATAACGAATATACATCCACGAAATATTTTTTTGTTTCTTCATTATACTTTCCTCACTTCCGTATCGCCTACGACAAGCGAAGAAATAATTTTAATACGACGAGGAGCTTCTTTATACTGCTCTGTTCTAAATGTAACATTACGATTAAATCCTGTCTCTTCATGTCCTGGCAGGAGCACACGTCCGACAATAACAGAATGATTTAAAGACAGCTCAATATCATATGGCACGTATAAACGAATATTACCAACGATACCTCGGATAACAATTACCGTTTCTCCTTCTGGAATCATAGCAGTTGTTAAATCTATTTCCACATCACAAGCACCATATTGAACATTAATATCCTCAAGTTCATAAATATGATCCATCATTCGCACATTACCTACAAACATGTTTTTTAAATATGGTTCTGTACGATAAATTTGCTTCTCTTCATCTATATATCCTTTTTCTTTAATTTCAACCTTCATTGCTTTTTTCTGATGTCCTTGTTGAATCAATTGATAACCAATTAAAGCTAAACAAGCAAAGACGACAAGAACAAATGCTGCTGATGAAAATAAGAAGAATAAAAATACGATACCACCAACAAATAAAAAGACATTTCCCCTTACATAACGATTCTTCTTACGATAATGCCTTCCAAACATAAGCATAATAAATGCAAAAATGAGACCACCTGGTTCAAAATGTCCAAGTATCATATCAAGAAAAAGACCGAATCCAAATATGATGAGGAGCATCCCCATTAATTGTGTTTTTGAAAATTGTTTCTTCATTTCAGCTCCCCCCTTCTTGTTACATATACATAGAAGAAAAGGCATTGCTTTCCAACACCTTTTCTCCTATCACTATATCATAAGCCTGTTTTATAATATACTACTATTATTTTGTTAACTCTTTCGTTAACGATACATCATTCTTCTCTTTCATTTCACGCTCAAGCTTTGCAATCTTCATATCAAATGTGTCACGTTCATGCTCCTCATTTATACGAGATTCTAAGTCGCGAATATGATCTTCAATTTCTTCAAAGCGTAAGAACGGATTATTTTCATCCATTTTATGCATCGCTGTATTCATACGACGATTTGCATGTGCCATATTTTCACGTGCCATTAATTCCATACGTTTTGCGTGCATTTCTTTTAATTTATTTTTCATCTCAGCAAGACGACGCTCTAACTCATCAATTTGATCTACAACACCTGCATACATTTCTTCTAATCGAGTTACTTGCCCTTCATAATACGCTACTTCTTGTAACGCACGCTCATGTAGTTGTAATTCGCCTACTTCTTGAGCGACGATCGCTTGCTTTGATCTTTTATTAACGAAATAACGTGCTTGCTCAAGCTCACGAGCGAAATTAGATTTTAATGTTTTGTGGCGCTCAATTAACTTCTCAATTTTTGTTATTTCACGCTCACTATCGCGTAAATATTGGTTTAACATCGCGATTGGATTTTTTCTTTCTTTCTCATCTAACACATTATGAAAATCTGCTAAAATTGCCTCGCGTACACGTCCGAATAAAGATTGTTTCATTATAATCTTCCTCTCTTCTACTTTATCAATTTAATTTGGTTTTTATTAATTTTTTATTAGTTTTTCATTAACTTGTTCCACTCATCTTCAAAGTTGCTATATGGTTTAGAACTTTCTGGTGCAGAATCAACAACTACATTTTTTTCTTTTTTCCACTCACGGTATCCGTAGTATAAAACTACTAATGCTGCGATACCGATTAATGCTGGGGAATGAGAAAGGGCGATGGACAAGCCGATCAAACCAACAATACCCCAAGCTAACTTTCCAAAAAATGATTGTGCTCGCACAAATGATTTATAGCTCCAGTACACAACTCCTGCTCCAATTGCGAATCCTATAATACCAGCAAGACTGCCAAGAGCAATTAAAGCTAAAATACCAGCCGCGATAAACGCTAGAAATTGTTTCATCTTGTGCTTGCCTCCCTTCGATTTGATACTCTTATCTTAACTATTTTTTCACTTTTCCATAACGAGCTTAAGAACCGTTTTCGACTCAGACTTAAGACTGAGTTGCATTCAGCCTTTTGTAAAAATATGCGGTAGGGATAGGATGATTCACTCTTTTATCGCACATAAAAAGCCGTACAGAGAACATTCTCTATACGGCTTTCGTTACTATTCATAAACTTCATTTTAAATTATGCTGTTTTATGATACTCTTTCTTTCCCGCTACTTTAGAAAACCTCGGGAAACCAATTAATATAGAAATAATTCCACATACTCCAACTAAGATCGGATAAAACGCATATGGTAACAATTCAATCGGAGATAACGCCGCAAATCCTGCTGCCGTTAACATTTGCGCACCATACGGAATTAATCCTTGCACACAGCATGAGAAAAGATCTAATACACTCGCTGATTTACGAGGATCAATTTCATATTGATCTGCAATGTTTTTCGCAAGCGGGCCTGTAAAAATAATAGAAATCGTATTATTTGCTGTACACATATTCGTCATACTCACTAAGCCAGCGATACCGAACTCTGCTCCTTTTTTTGAACGAATGTTACGCGTTAAAATATTCATTAAATATTGAATGCCACCATTATATTGAATCAGTTCGACCATACCGCCAATTAAAATAGCAAGTAATACTAACTCCATCATACCGCCCATTCCAGCCGTTACACTTTTAAAGAAACTCTCTAATGTGTAACTCCCATCTAAAAGACCGATAACGCCAGATAGTACAGTTCCACCAGTTAACACAATAAGTACATTCCAACCAAGTAATGCTGTAATAAGTACTCCTGCATACGGTAAAATCTTTATCCAGTCAAAGCTATGCGCTTTAATCTGCGTATCGCTCCCTAAAGTAATGATTACTAATAGTACAATTGTAATAATAGCTGCCGGTAATACAATTAAAAAGTTCGTTTTAAACTTATCTTTCATTTCTGTTCCTTGTGAGCGCACAGCTGCGATTGTTGTATCTGAAATAAATGATAAATTATCACCAAACATCGCTCCGCCAACAACGGTAGCCATCGTAAGTGCAATGGAGATATCAGTTTGCCCACTAATACCTACAGCAATTGGTGCTAATGCAGCAATTGTTCCCATTGAAGTTCCCATTGCTAATGAAATAAATGCCCCTATAACAAAAATTCCGGCTACGATAAATCCTTGCGGTAAAATGGATAACGCTAAGTTAACTGTAGAATCAACGCCGCCCATCCCTTTTGCCGTTTCAGAAAATGCTCCTGCCAGTACAAAAATTAAAACCATAATCATAATATCCGGGTTCCCTGCACCTTTAGCGAATCGTTCTACTTTTACATTAAAATTTTCTTTACGATTCATTGCTAAAGCGACTCCTACAGCAATTGAAATTGCTACAAGTATCGGCAATTTATAGAAATCACCTGTAATAATTCCAGAACCAATAAATAGCGCCAAAAATATCCCAAGTGGTAATAAAGCCAAACCATTTCCTCTCGTTTCTTTCAAAGTACCATCTCTCCCTAGTTTCAACCTTTTTCTAATGAATAACAAAAGACCTCTTCCAATGAGAAGAGGTCTTATACATCTATAAGGAACGCTCTTCTCATCTTTCAAGCACATGCTTGCTGGATTTGGCACAGCACTCTGAAATCGAGTCCGCTGCCGAGGCATCGTAGGGCCAGTCCCTCCGCCTCTCTTTATAAGAAGGTTTCATATTTATTTTTTAATAATAATTTCTTCCCTAACTTTACTCGCTTACAAAACAAAAGTCAATTATTTTTTGTATAGATTTTTTTGGTAATTATACAAAAATTTGAATACAACAATCATTTTAACTTTTTGATTTCTTCTTCCAATATTGAAATCCAATAAAATTCGCTATTTTTTATTGCATCTATTATCCATTTCGTAGTGTACCAAGCTAACTCATACTCTTCTTTTGTAACATCGCCACTTTTATAAGCATCCTCTAGCTCATCTTCATCCAATATATACATCTTACCGTTCGGTAATAACACTACATCTAAATATAAATCATCAAAATACGGTAAACCACGTTCATCTATTTCATATTCTTTCGCCACATCGATATAATATTGCACTAATTTTTTCTGATCATCTAACATAGCTGTAATCGCAAAGTTTTTCCCGTCTATGAAATATTGAATCCACGTATATTGATTCCCTGCGATATAAAGTTCTTTACCATCATATTCTTTACAACTAGGTTCTCTTACCTTTTTTATTTCTAATATTCCTAGCATTCCTTCTTCCACTTGCTTAACCGTATAATCCTTCTCTATTAGTCGCTTCCACGAAGAACCGTCACCATATTTACGTTTCATTACGTCCGCTCCCCTTCTATATAGAAAAGCCCCCACATATTATGTGAGAGCTTGTTCAAATTATAATTAAGCTGCTTGACCTTTTTCAGAAATCTCTTTCAAATAAGCTTGTCCTTTTTCAGCGTCATATTGACCTTCCCACTTAGACATAACTACAGCTGCTAAAGAGTTACCTACAACGTTAACTGCTGTACGAGCCATATCTAAAATACGGTCAATACCAGCGATGAAGGCTAAACCTTCAGCTGGAATACCTACTGTACCAAGTGTCGCTAATAATACAACGAATGATACGCCCGGTACACCCGCAATACCTTTTGATGTAACCATTAATACTAGTAATAATGTAATTTGTTGTGTAATGGATAAATCAATACCGTACATTTGCGCTAAGAAAATAGCTGCAATTGCTTGATATAAAGTTGATCCATCTAAGTTAAATGAATAACCTGTCGGAATAACGAAAGATGTAATTGCCTTCGGACAACCGAACTTCTCCATTTTCTCCATGATTTTCGGTAAAACTGTTTCTGAACTTGCTGTAGAGTATGCTAAGATCAGTTCGTCTTTTAAAATCTTAAAGAATTGGAAAATGTTAATTCCAAATATTTTCGCTGTAAGTCCTAGTATGACTACAACGAAGAAAATCATCGCACCATATACAACTATGACTAATTTCCCTAATGGAATTAATGAAGATAAACCGAACGTCGAAACTGTTACACCAATTAATGCGAATACACCAAACGGTGCAAATTTCATAACTTGGTTAGTCACGTAAAACATCGCATCTGCTACACCTTGGAAAAATTGAAGAACCGGTCTTCCTCTTTCACCAATCGCCGCAACTCCTAAACCAAATAGTACAGAGAAGAAGATAATCGCAAGCATATCGCCCTCAACCAATGATTTCATAATATTCGTTGGAACGATATTCACAAATGTATCTGCAAACGAATGACTTTGTACTTGAGCTGTTGTTTCTGCATATTTAGAAATATCAGTCTTTGTTAATTGATCCATATTCACGCCTTTTCCTGGTTGGAAAATATTCGCTACCAGTAGACCAACAACAATTGCAATTGTTGTAATAATTTCAAAATAAAGAATTGTTTTCCCGCCTAATCGGCCTAGTTTTTTAACATCGCCAACACCAGCAACTCCAACAACAATACTTGCTACAACAATCGGCACAACGATCATTTTAATTAATCGGATAAAAATATCACCAATTGGTTTTAGGTACCCTACAACTGTGCTATCGCCATAAAAAATTGCCCCCACCGCGATACCTAGGGCAAGTCCAATTAAAATTTGCCATGCAAGTCCTATTCTTTTCATATTTGTTGTAACCCCCTCTTTGATGTGTCACTCTACCTCTCATTCTATATCTATAAAACTTGAAATTAAGAGTATTACATATTATTCGACAATTCACTACATTTTGTCCCTGTTAAAAATCATAAATCAAAAAATTAAATCTGACAACAAAATAACTTTTCCTGAACACAAATAATTTTCTTGACAAAAATAAAACCCATGTCAGAAAACCTAACATGAGAACGATTCCTCACTAGTATTTTAGTGGGTTTTCAACTTGAATTTCAATATATAAAATCACGATTGTTTCCCTTTATTTTACAGATAAAATCTAGAATACAACTTTGTTGCACAAACTAAAAAAATAAAATTACCATTACAACTACTGTTGAAAAATGATAAATTCCGACAAAACTTAGCAACTTTATAAAATTTTCTTTACATTATGGTTACAACGATAGACACTCTTCTTCTTATGATATATAACATTCATAGGGAAAGGAGCCAGACAACCATGAAAAAGAAATTTGCAGCGTTTAGTGTTTTAGCAGCAGGAACACTTTTTGTTTCTCCGTTACTTTCACCCGTATACGCTGAAACGAATCAAGATAAATTATCTAATATTCAATCTGAATTAGAAGGAAAACAAAATGACTTACAAAATAAATCAGCTGAGAAAGAACAAATAGAAAAAGAAATTCAAGAATTACAAAAGAAAATTGATGACTTAACTACTTCTATTAATAAAAACGAAGCTGAATTAAACGATACAAAAAAAGAAATTAGTAAAACACAACAAATAATTACTGAAAAAAAGAAACATATAGAGCAATTACAAACAAACATAGATACGCGTCAGGAAGTTATTAAACAACGTTTACAATCTATGCAAGAAAAACCTCGTACAAACATCATTACAGAGGTATTAACAAATTCTACAAACATTGCTGATCTTGTTGATAATATGTACTCTGTAAGTTTAATTTTAAACAATGATACAGATATTGTGAAAAAACAAACAACTGACCAAAATGCTGTGGCGAAAGAAAAAGAGGCTGTTGAGAAAAAAGAACAACAACTGAAAGAATCCGAGCAAAAATTAGAACAAAAACAGCAAGAATTACAAAATAACCAACAACAGCAGCAAACCTTTATTAGCGATCTACATACGAAAGTAGCAAAAGTAGATTCAGAGATTGAAGGATTAGAAGAATCTAAAGGCATTTTAGAAAATCAGCGTCAAGCTGTTCAAAAAGCAATTGAAGAAGAAAAACGTGCCGAAGAGGCTCGTCAAGCTGAAGAAGCTCGCAAGGCGGAAGAAGCTCGTAAACAAGCTACTACATCTGCTCAAACAGCTCAAGCAGCTCCAACACCACACGATACAAATATTGGTGGGTTTATTAAGCCAGCAGCTGGATCAAAAACTTCTGGGTTTGGCGTGCGCTCTATAGATAACCATAAAGGAATCGATATCGCAGCCTCAGGAACCGTTCCAATTATTGCCGCTGCTGATGGTGTTGTTATTCGCTCAGAATTATCATCTAGTTACGGAAACGTTGTGTACTTATCTCACCGTATAAACGGAAAAACATATACGACAGTATATGCTCATATGAGTAGCCGTTCTGTATCAAATGGACAAACTGTAAAACAAGGCACTCAACTTGGATTCATGGGAAATACTGGACAATCATACGGGCAGCATTTACACTTCGAACTTCACCTTGGAGAATGGAATGTCGGTAAGACAAACGCAGTGGATCCATCTCCTTATATCGGATTATAGAAAAAAACTCGGTGCACACCGAGTTTTTTCTTTACTTTTCACACAATATAGGCATTCCACATAGACTACAACTAAATGCCTATATTTTACGAGGTGAATCATATGAATACACAATTACAACAGAAAATAGAAGAAGCTAGAGAAACTTACATTGGCCGGTTATTTACATTTGGCGGCTCAGCATTATTTTTAATCGGATCATTCATTGCAGTCGTCACAGCCTATAAAGCGTATAATCGTTTAGTGAATACACCTACAACATAATAAAAAGACGGAGAAATCTCCGTCTTTTTATTATGCAAACATTTTAAATACGCCTATCGCATTTAAAAATACAATAATTACCGTTACTGGAATAACATAACGAAGCAAGAAGAACCAAATATTAAATAATGTTTTCCCTTTCGTTTCCGTAACTTCTAATTCTTTCATTAACATTTCTTTACTCATTTTATTTGGTACGAATAGCGAAATGGCTAGTACTCCGAGCGGCAGTAATACATTACTTACCGAAAAATCAACGAAATCAAAAAATGTCTTACCAAATATTTTCACATCACTCATAATTCCAAACGATAATGCTGACGGGATTCCAACTGCAAAAATAAGAATACCAATTAATAATGATGCTGACGGACGCTTTTTCTCATTATCTTTCGCAACAGATGCTACTACAATTTCAAGCATGGAAATCGCAGATGTTAAAGTTGCAAAGAAAAATAAAACTAAAAACATAATGAAGAAAAATTGTCCAAATGGTATTTTCGCAAATACTGCTGGAAGGACGATAAACAGTAGTCCTGGTCCTTCAGTCGGCTTAACGCCTAATGCGAAAATCGCCGGGAAAATTGCTAATCCTGCAAGTACTGTAATAAAAACAGTTAAACTTACAATAGATGTTGCTGATTTAGCTAAATGTTCTTCTTTCTTCAAGTACGAACTATACGTGACCATTACTGAGGCACCTACTGTTAGTGAGAAGAACGATTGTCCCATCGCGTATAAAATCGTATCTGCTGTCAGCTTTGAAAAATCTGGTTTTAAGAAGAACTCTACCCCAGCAAAAGCACCATCGAGTGTTAACGCACGAATAATGATTGCAATAAACAAAATAAATAATAGCGGCATCATATACTTACTTGCCTTTTCTATTCCCTTCTCTACACCTTTACTTACTACAAAAATAGTACAAAGCATAAAGATAAATTGCGCTCCAATCGCACTTACTGGATTTGAAATCGTTTCACCAAATAATTTTCCATAATCAACAACACCATTCCAAAAGCTTCCTGTAACACTATAGTATAAGTACAATAAAATCCATCCACCTACAACACTATAAAAAGAGAGTACACTAAAACAAGTTACAACTCCCATACGACCAATCCAAGGATATAATTTACTATTTGGTACTAGTACTTTATAAGCTGTAACTGCCTCTTTTTGGGTGCTACGTCCAATGACAAATTCCGCTATTAGAAGAGGCATACCTATAAATAAAGTTAATAGTAAAAATACAAGGAAGAATGCGCCTCCCCCACCATTACCTGCAACATACGGAAATTTCCATATGGCACCAAGACCTACTGCGGCTCCGGCTGCTGCGAGTACAAAGCCTATTTTCGACGTCCATTGCTGTGTTTCTTTCATCATAAATTCTCCTTTTCTGAATATTTAAACTTTTGTTAATTATACACTTTCATTTCATACTCGCACACCTCCTTTAGAAAATAAAAAAGTCCCCTACACGCAAATATGCATGTAGAGGACGATATATGTAATGTAAATACCGTGGTACCACCTCAATTGGATTGATAAATCCCACTTGTTCAAGTACAGGAAAATTCCGATACTCTATCCTTTTAACGGCGGAACCCGGGTTGCCTACTACAATGTTCAACATACCTCTCGCAAGCCCATTCTGTATATTTTATCGTACCGGGCTCACACCTTCCCCCAGCTCTCTGAACGTATCAAATATACATACTCTTCTTGCTCATCGATTTCATTTATTGAAGTTACTTGTGATTATAAATTATATTTTTATAGTTGTAAAGTACAATTTATTCATTATCCTATATGAACTCTTCTCTCTAATTCTTGTAAAAACAATTCTCTTTTTTGTTCATTTTGAACATATATCGACTTTAATACTTCTTGCAACAATATATTTCTCTCTCTTTTCTCTATTTGTAATTCTTTCACTTTTATTCTAACTTCGTATAAAAAATCAAGATACGATCCATACGCCTCATCATATTTATTTGCGATATCATCACGAATTTTTTTTGCCAGTTTCGGACTTGCTCCTCCAGTAGAAACAGCCACATTCAATAATCCACGATGAATCGCCGCCGGAAAATGAACATTGCCACTTTCCGGGTTCGTAATAACATTTACTAATTGATTCTCTGTGCTATCTTCAGCAATTTGTTCATTTAATAAGGCATCACTACTCGCTGCAACAACTAAAAAAGCACCTTGAATATCACTTTTTTCATAATCCCTTTGATACCAACGAATTTGCTTTTCTTCCACTAGTTTCACTAAATTCGCATCCAATTCAGGACTTATCACAACTATATCCGCACCTTGTTTTAGTAAAGGAATAATTTTGAATCCCGCGACTTTTCCTCCACCAATGACAACAACACGTTTCTTCTCAACTCGCACTGTAAGTGGATACATATTGATCTCCCTTCAATAATTTCTTCGTTTTCTGAATTAACATATATTGAAATGCTTCATTCTTTCCTAAATACGGACTTATTTTTATCTCATCCAACTCATATTGGCGCACTTCTTTTTCAATATGTTTCATAAGTAAACCTGTAAATAATAAGTAAGGCAGTACAACGATATTCTTTTCTTTTCGTTCAACAACTTCCTTTAACTTCTCCTCAAATTTCGGCTCGGCAGCCGCTAAATAACAAACCTCTACTTTTTTAATTTTCTCTTCATGTTGAAATAAAGAAGCAATCCAGTTTATATCTCTTAATACTTCAGGATCACTACTCCCTCTTGCAACGAGAAGTAGCGTCACTTCATTCTTATCTTCCTGTTCAATGCCACTTCCGCTATACACCGATTTCACAAGTGTTTCTGATACACCAAACGGGTTATCGTAGGTCACTTTAACATTCGAAAATTGATTATTTAACTTTTCCAATTCAAACGGTATATCTTTTTTCACATGACCTGCCGCTAATAAAAAAACTGGAATAACAATAATCTCTGTAGCACCACGCTTCACACATGTACGGAACCCTTCATCAATCGTTGGACTCGCTAACTCTAAAAAACAAACTTCTTGAATACTTGCCTCTACACGGTTCATGCATGACGTAATAAATGCAACCGCTTCTTCTTTAGCTGCTTTCAAACGACTTCCATGGCATATATATAAGATGGCTTTCATTTTATAACACTCCACTTACTTGATAGGTACTTTCTGTCTGTTTCTCAAACCAATGAATTTTTTCTCTAAAACGGACCACTTCTCCAATTACAATCATGCTCGGATTTTGAATTTGTTCTTTTTTTGCAACATCCACAATTGTTCCTAACGTCCCAACAACTGTGCGCTGCATTGATGTCGTTCCCCGTTCAATAATAGCAGCAGGTGTACTTTTGTCTTTTCCATGCTTCATCAGTTGTTCACTTATGTAGGGTAAATTGCTAACCCCCATATATACAGCTAAAGTCTCTACACCTTTCGCTAAATTTTCCCACTTCACTTCTTCTTCAGCACCTTCTTTCCTATGCCCTGTCACAATAGCAAAACTTGCACTTGCATCACGATGTGTCACTGGAATGCCAGCATAAGCAGGAGCAGCTATTCCAGCTGAAATACCAGGAACGATTTCAAATGGTACACCTTGCTTTGCTAACGCTTCAGCTTCTTCTCCTCCTCTACCAAATACAAATGGATCGCCGCCCTTAAGTCTCGTTACAACTTTTCCCTTTTTCGCATATTTAATAAGAAACGTGTTAATCGTCTCTTGCTTCATCGTGTGATAATTTGGTAGTTTTCCGCAATAAATTAAATCTGCTTCAGGCTTTGCGTATGAAAGTAACTCTTTATTCACGAGACGGTCGTATAAAATAACGTCTGCCTTCTCAATACATTTCAACCCTTTCACAGTAATTAACTCTGGATCACCAGGACCTGCACCAACGATATAAACCTTCCCCATCATCTCTCCTCATTTCTACTATTAAAGTGAAACTTCCATCCTTATATACGAATGGAAGTTTTCATTATTTCGTATTACCTTTTCCCTACTCATGAATAACAAATGCTGCACCTTTTCGAATCTTCTTTTTTTCAAATAGGGAAATCTCCTTTACTTCTGGTAACGGTAAAAAATGCTTTTCAAGCTCTATCTCCGCGAGCTTAAATGCCTGTTCTTCACTTTGAGCAACAACAACAATCGGAACAATACTATTTACTAACACAGCTTCAAATCGATATAAATCCATATTGTCCCTCCTAAGACGCTATTACTTCTTCTAACACAGTATTTAACGCTATTTGTAATGTCTCTATACCAACACGGCCGACAAAATCATAAAACGTTTCAGCTGGTAATTTATTCTCTTTGAAATAGCCTATAAATGATGCAAGTACATCAGGTAGATCCTCGCCATCTATTTTCCCTTTTAACTTTTGGTTATAAGCACCACCATCTAACAGCGTTCCCCCTACATATATTTCAAATGCTTCAACAATTCCTTTTTCCTTCGTTTTCATTTTCACCCCTTGTAATCCAATGTCAGCAATTTGACGTTGACCACATGAATTCGGGCACCCTACCATATGAATACGAACCGGAACATCGAGTGCAATTTGTGTATCTAAGTATTCGGCAATTTTTCGCAATCTTTCTTTCGTTTCTACTAAAGCAAGATTGCAATATTCAATACCGGTGCAGGAAACTGCATGACCAATAAACGATTTTGGACTTGCTGATATGGCTTCAAACAACGGCTCATTTAGTAAACCCGTCACATTTTCTGGCGGAACATTCGGAATAATGAAGTTTTGCGAATTACATGTACGAATCTGTCCATTTCCATACTGCTTAGCAATTCTTGCAATCTCAAACATTTCTTCTGCATGTAGACGTCCTACCGGCACATTAAAACCTACATATTTTAGTCCATCTTGTTTTTGATCTTGAACACCATAAAAGTATCCCGCATTCCATCCTTTGAGAGCACTTTCTCCTTTACTTTGCAATGGTCCTATATACTCTATTAGTTTTTCTTTAAATTTCTCTGCTCCCCATTCTGCAACTAGAAATTTCAAACGGGCTAAATGACGTTTTTCGCGGTATCCAAAATCACGGAATATCGTAGCAATCGCAATTGCTACCCCCTTCACTTCTTCTGGTAAAACGAATACATCTAATTCATCAGCTAAATATGGACGAGCTGATAATCCACCGCCTACTTTTATATGAAAACCAACTTTTTTCTCACCATCTATTTCTTTCGTAGCAGGTGTAAATGCAACACAGTTAATCTCTGCGTTTGCTGAATTATAAATGTTAGAACTAATAGACATTTTAAATTTACGCGGTAAGTTAGAAAACTCTTCATTATGTTGGAAATAATCATATACCTCTTTCACAATACCCGTTGTATCAAACAGTTCATTTGCATCAATACCAGCAAGTGGATTCCCTGTAATATTACGCGTTATATCACCACACGCCCCCGCTGAAGATAACCCAACTCTTGCTAATCTTTTAAAAATATCTGGAATTTGATGAATTTCTAACCAATGAAACTGAATCGCCTGTCTTGTCGTAATATCTATTACGTCACGCCCATAATCCTCAGCGATAGAAGCAAGCACTTCTGCCTGTGCATTCGTAATAATCCCTGAAGGAATATTTACACGCATCATAAAATATCCAGCTTCTTTCGGTCTTTGTAAATATAACCCTGCCCATTTGAATGCGTCCCACTCTTCTTTCGGAATAGATTCGAAGCCATTTTCTGCATAGTAAGGAATATCATTAAAGATTTCCAATCCATCTTTTTTTAATTTATTTTTCTCAGTCTGATTTAATTTTTCATTGTTAGCCCATACTTTTTCATAACTCATTTTTTAATCCCCCTATATAAAGTGAAGCTTTAATCAGTGGGAAGTGTCCATACCCACTGATTATTAGTTGAACCAATCGGGCATTAACGGGCAGTTCATCTCCCACCTAACTTCTTTGCCCTAGCCAAATTTTGAGATGGGAGTTCTACTTCCCGGCAAATAGCGGGGTAAAACTACGCTCTTGTAAGTACTTCACGATTTGTTCTGCACATTCTTCAATAGAATACTTGTGCGTTTCTACAATTAACTCTGCTTTCTCTGGCTCCTCATACGGTGAATCAACACCAGTAAACTCTTTAATATCACCCTGTCTTGCCTTTTTGTATAACCCTTTTGGATCACGTTTTTCACACTCTTCAATTGGACATTTTACAAACACTTCTATAAACTCATCTGCTGCTAATAGATCTCTAACTTGTTTTCGGTCTACTCGAAACGGTGAAATAAACGCTGTAAGAACAACAGTACCTTGATCTACAAATAGCTTCGCCACTTCACCAATCCGTCTTATGTTTTCCATACGATCACTTTCAGAAAAACCTAAGTCTTTATTTAAACCGTGGCGTACATTATCTCCATCTAGTACATAGTTTCCAATATTCTTTTCAAATAGTTTACGAGCAACCGCGTTCGCCACCGTAGATTTACCTGAAGCTGATAGACCAGTAAACCAAACTACAAAACTATGATGCCCATTTCTTACTCTTCTCTCATCTTTTGAAACAGATGCTGTATGCCAAGTAATATTCGTATCCATGTCATTCTCTCCCTATTCTGTTACTACTTCTTTTTTCAAACCTTTAATTAGCACTTCCACTACTTCTTTACGACTAAATGTACTCGGCGGAACCTCACCGTTTCTTAATAGTTCTCTTACTTTCGTACCTGATAAAATGACATGATCCTCTTTTCCGTGTGGGCATGTTTTCGTCGAAGCCATCGCTTCACATTTCGTGCAGTAAAAACTATGTTCAAAAAATAACGGTGTAATCCCTAACTCTTCCACTGTAAAGTTTGTAAAAATTTCTTGTGCTTCATAAGTCCCGTAATAATCTCCTACTCCTGCATGATCGCGCCCTACAATAAAGTGGGTGCATCCAAAATTCTTTCTGACTAATGCATGGAATATCGCTTCCCTCGGTCCTGCGTAACGCATTGCTGCAGGAAATACACCTAAAAAGACACGATCTTTCGGATAATAGTTTTGAAGTAATACTTCATAGCTTTCCATCCTTACATCAGCAGGAATATCGTCCGACTTCGTTTCCCCAACGAGTGGATTTAAAAAGAGACCATCTACAATTTCAAGGGCAGATTTTTGAATGTATTCATGGGCACGATGTACCGGATTTCTCGTTTGAAATCCAACCACTGTTTTCCAACCACGCTTTTTAAATTCTTCTCTCGTTTCAATTGGATCTAAATGATAAGAAGGAAACGGATTATTTTCAAAGCGTTTTGTAAGAATAATGGCTCCCCCGACATAAACGTTCGGTCGTTCATATAATTTTTTCACTCCTGGATGAGCCTCATCCGTCGTTTTATACACAAGTAACGCTTCTTTTTCCTTGTCAGGTACAAAAATATCTTCTATTTGAATGACACCATATACATTTTCAGCATTAACAAGTTTTACTTCCTCTCCAGCTTTCAAACTCTCTGCTACTTCTTCTGTTACTGGTAATGTAATCGGTATACTCCATACGCTCCCGTTTGCTAAGCGAAGCGTTTCTACGACCGAATCATAATCTTTCTTTCCTAAAAAACCAGTAAGTGGGCTATATGCCCCTGTCGCTAATAGCTCTAAATCACTTAACGCAATGTTGTCTAGTTCAATTTCTTTTTCGATTTGTGATACGTCGTATGTCTCGTCTATACGATTTATTAATTCGTTTCTTGTACTCATTTTCTATTTCCTCTCTTAGCTTTATTTTCAAATTCATCTTATTGGTAATGAAGACCACATTCTGTTTTCACTTTCCCAGACCACCTACCATCTCTCGAATTGCCACCCTCACCTACAGGTAACGTACATTTCTCACACCCAATACTTGGATATCCAACATCATGCAGCGGGTTATACGGCAAGCTATGTTTGTATACATATCGCCACACTTCTTTCCACGTCCAATGAATAAGTGGACAAACTTTAATAGATTGAAAGCGATGATCTTGATTTATAAACTTTGTATGCTTACGCGTTTCTGATTGTTCCCTCCTTAAGCCCGATATCCACGCTTTTTCTGCTGCTAATGATTTTTCTAACGGTAAAATTTTTCTAATTTTACAACAAAGGTTCGGATTACTTTCCCATAATTTCTCACCATGCAACTTCGCTTGTTCATCAAGCGTAAGTTCCGGCTGTTTTTCTATAATATTTAATGAAGGAAATCGTTTCCGCACTTTTTGAATTAATTCATACGTTTCTTGAAAATGAACATTCGTATCTAAAAATACAACTTTAGCAGATGGATTTACTTGGTTTATAAGATGCAGCAATACCATCCCTTCCACTCCGAAGCTACATGCGTATACAATTTCACTTTTATATTCTTTATAAGCCCAACTTAATACTGATAGCGCGCCTTTCGTTTCATCTTCTTCTGAAAATGAAACATTATTTTCTTCCCACGTTTCATACGTCAACATGTTCTTTCCCCCTGTAAAAGCAAAAAGACGGTTTTAACCTAATATAATAGGTTAAAACCGCCTCTAGTTTTTCTAGTCAGCGCTTTTTACTTTAAACGTACCTTTTCACTTTTCTCTAATTGAATGACTTTCCCATCTTGCACAACAATTGTAATTGAACCATATTTCATATCAGCAAGCATCGCTTGAATTTTCTCAGATACTTCCTCAAAATGTTCCCGTACACTCACGCGAACAGCCCCCCTTTTTATTCATAAAAAAAATCTTTCCCATTTCGAAAAGACTGTTCGGTAATATATTTTACCTTATCTTTCAAAATGGATTCCATTTTGCTGGATTTAGCACCTTGCTTTCTATAAGCAGGTTGCCGAGCTTCTTCGGGCCAGTTCCCTCCGCTTCTCTTGATAAGCTTTGTATTTGTATTTTATCACAATTCTGATTTTTTTCAATCCTAGTTTTCCGATATATTTTAATTATTTTATTTTATAAAAAAGGAATTGCCCATCCGAACAACTCCTTTTCTCTATTTAAACAAGTTCTTTAATACGTATGCGATCGTTCCCAATAATATTTTCATATGTTTCGCGTTCTACAACAATTTGTGATGTGCCGCCTTTCGCGAAGACGACAGCTGGTCTACGAATCCGATTATAATTATTCGCCATCGAGTACCCGTATGCCCCTGTACAAGAAATTGCTAGTAAATCGGCAGAAGCAACTTTCGGTAGAGTAATATCCCAAATTAACATATCTCCACTCTCACAGCACTTCCCAGCAATCGAAACAAGTTCCTCATTCTCATCATTCCCTCGATTCGCTAACATCGCTTCATAACGAGCGTTATATAAAGCAGGTCTTAAATTATCAGTCATCCCACCATCCACTGATACATATTTCCGAATACCAGGAATGTCTTTCACAGATCCGACTGTATAAATTGTTGTTCCAGCATCCCCTACAATACTACGGCCTGGTTCAACCCATATTTCTGGCAGGGGATAATTACATACTGTAAATTGTTCCCTCACAGCACTTGTTACAGCTCGCACATATGTCTCAAGAGTTAATGGTGTATCTGACTCTGTGTAGCGTATTCCGAATCCTCCGCCTACATTTAGCACTTTTACTACATAGTTTGTTCGCTCTCTCACTTGTTCTAAAAATTGACGAAGAACTTCAATCGCTCGCACAAAGCCGGCCGTTTCAAATATTTGTGATCCGATATGTGAATGAATTCCTAACACATTATAATTTGATTTTTGTAAAGCAATCTCAATCACTTGCATCGCTTGACCATTTGACACGCCAAATCCAAATTTCGAATCATCTTGGCCTGTTGTAATATATTCATGTGTGTGCGCCTCTACTCCGGGCGTTACACGAATTAATATGTTCACAAATTTCCCATGTTGCACTGCTAAATCATGCAAAATTTCTAATTCCAAGAAATTATCTACGACAAAACAACCAATATTCGCCTGAAGAGCCATCACAATTTCTTCTTCTGTTTTATTATTGCCGTGAAAATGAATGCGTGATGCCGGAAATCCTGCTTGCAGCGCAGTATATAATTCTCCTCCAGAAACAACATCTAATGACATATTCTCTTCACGAGCCACTCGGCACATCTCCATGCACAAGAACGCCTTGCTTGCATATGCTACTTGATAAGAGAAACCACTTTCTTTAAACGCACGATGAAACGCGCGACACTTTCCTCGAATTGACTCTTCATCGTATACATAAAGTGGTGTTCCGTATTGTTTTGCTAGCTGCGTCGTATCGCACCCTCCAATTTCTAAGTGTCCTTGCCCATTGATTCGGCTTGTGCCGTGTAAATACATTTGAATTCCTCCCTTATTTCCTCTAAAACTCATAACCCCAATCTTCTATTCATTGCAGCACGCTTTTAGATAGACAAAAAACGCGCGGAACAATGTTCACACGCGTTTCTTATTAGGAAAAATATATATTGAAAAAATAAACGAGTTGTTATCTCCTCAAAATAAGAAACCGCATCAACATCTCCAAATAGCTCTCCATAAAATAAATATTATGACAGTACTACATTTATTCAATGCAGTCCCAATATATGAATAAGATGGTTATTCGTATATTTCGGCAATAGTCCCTTTCAACCTATGATCACAGATTCCATTAAATCTCCCATAGCTTACTCTTTCCTATCGCGGCCTCTACCTTTGAGAGTAGATGAGGTAAGTCTATTTAATTTTCAAACATCTAATTGTTGCTATTAACAATACCAAAGGACCATTTTATTTGTCAAACAATTTTTTATATTGTTTTTTTACAGTTTAATTTCGTATCACTTGGTAAGCGCTTTACTGAAATCTTTGACACTTCCCATTCCCCTTCTTCATTATTAAATGTAATCGTTACCTTCTCAAATGGTGGAGCAATTTTCCCAGCAACTCGTTCATACTTCGTTACTTCAATACTTGCTTGAAATAAATATGTACCGCTATACACTTTTTTTAAACTAATAATTTTAGGACATTGATAAGGCTTCAAGCTCCCATATTGTTTTTCAATTGCTTTATTTATTTTCGGAAATAAAACAGAATAAAGGGCATCTTCCATAAGAGGTGCATCATATTGGGCTACCGACACACTCGGTGAAGCAAAAAGTATAACACTACTGCATACTATAAAATATAATAATTTTCGCATTATAACCTCCGTATTATTACACGATTCTTTCTGCGCACGATAATTATCATACATAGAAACTCCGTTTTATTGTCTCCCACTGCCCTTTTTCTACTCAATTATTATAAAAAAGTCCACAACTCTCTTTTATTTTCGTATAATGATACTCATAGTATAATAAACATAATAACAAAGGACTGTTCGTATATATAAAATGAGGCGCTAATCAAACCGGCTCACAAGAACTGTCATGCTTTTTAGGAGAGGAGTATATTATGCTACAACGTCTGTTTCCAAAACTGCGATTTGCACTCGTTGCAGTCGTTTTATTATGGATAAAAACATATATTGTGTACAAGCTAGCATTTGATATTAAAATTGATAACTTCTTTGAAGAATTTATGCTTTTTATTAATCCACTAGCTGCGTTACTTTTATTTTTCGGTTTTGCTTTACTTGCATCTAAACACCGAAACCGCATTATAGTTGGAATCAGTTTTATACTGTCCTTTATTTTATTTGGAAATGCAATGTTTTATGGGTTTTATAACGATTTCGTTACGTTCCCAGTTTTATTTCAAACAAATAATATGGCTGATTTAGGGACAAGTATAAAAGAACTCTTTACGTACAAAACATTACTTTTATTTGCAGATGCAATTATTTTAATGTTTCTTTCACGTAAATTCCCAGCATTTTGCGACAAGACGCCACTTTCTCGCTCTGAGAAGCGAACTTTCTTTAGCGGTGTAACAGCTCTATTAGCATTACAAATTGTCGTTTCAGTTATTTATAAGCCACAAATGTTCTCACGCTCATTTGATCGTCAAACTGTCGTGAAAAATTTAGGTTTATACACATATCATCTATTTGATATTACACTTCAATCTAAATCTTCGGCTGAACGTGTATTTGCAAGTGGTGACGGGTTCTCTGAAATTAAAAACTATACAGACTCAAAAGATAAGCAAGTTGATAAAAACTTATTTGGAGCTGCAAAAGGTAAAAATGTAATTTTGATTTCAATGGAATCTACACAAAGTTTTGTTATTAATAAAAAAATAAATGGAAAAGAAATCACTCCATTTTTAAATGAATTTATTAAAGATAGTTTTTATTTCGATAACTTCTATCATCAAACGGGACAAGGTAAAACTTCTGATGCTGAATTTATCGTTGAAAATTCACTTTATCCGCTAGACCGCGGTTCTGTATTCTTTACTCACGCAACAAATGAATATACAGCTACACCAGAACAATTAAAAAAATACGGATATTCTTCTGCTGTCTTCCATTCAAACGATAAAACGTTTTGGAATCGTGATGTAATGTATCCTGCACTTGGATATGATCGTTACTTTAATTTAAATGATTACGTAGGCACAGAACAAATGTCTGTCGGTTGGGGATTAAAAGATAAAGGGTTCTTTGAACAATCAATTCCAAAGCTAAAATCTTTACCACAACCGTTCTATACAAAATTTATTACTTTAACAAATCATTTTCCATTTCTTCTAAATCCAGAAGATCAATATGTTGATGAGTTTAATTCGGAAAGTGGTGTTGTAAACCGCTACTTCCCAACCGTTCGTTACACGGATGAAGCTCTTAAACTATTTATTAAACAATTAAAAGAGGAAGGACTGTATGATAATTCCGTTATTGTCATTTATGGAGATCATTACGGTATTTCTGAAAACCATAATGCAGCTATGGCTCAGTTCCTTGGGAAAGACGCTATTACACCGTTTGATTCTATGCAATTACAACGCGTCCCTCTCATTATTCATGTACCTGGTCAAGAAGGAAAAGTCATTTCTAAAGTATCTGGTCAAATTGATATTAAACCGACGCTACTTCATTTACTTGGTATTAAAACAAATCAATCAGTTGAATTTGGGACTGACCTATTTATTAAAGAAGAAGATCCACTTATGGTAATGCGTGATGGTAGCTTCGTTTCGGAAAACTATGTTTATACAAAAAACATGTGCTATAAACGAAATACAGGTGAAGAAGCGGACATTTCATTATGTCAACCAAATATTGAAAAAGCAAAAACTGAATTGAAACTCTCCGATAAACTCATTTATGGAGACTTATTACGTTTCGACCCTAACAATCGTTATAAAACCGGAACAATGACAACGAAATTTGAATAGCGCCAGAAGCAACTTTTATAAAAGTTGCTTCTTTTTTTACTTATTTTTCAAATCATTCCGCTATGAAATCTTTCACAAATTGGGAATTTTTTTCGTATGAAGAAGAAATTTATGGTATGATAAAATAAGTAAAATTTCATAAACTAATTAAGAATTTATTACAGAAAGCAAGGGATCAGATTTTGTATAGAGCAGCTATTCCAAACTTATTTACGCTCGGAAATTTATATAGTGGATTCTTGTCAATCGGCTATGCATCTTTAGGATATTATAAATCAGCTGCTATTTTAGTACTTATCGGGATGATGTTAGATAGTCTTGATGGGCGTGTTGCTCGTTTATTACGTGTTGATTCACAAATGGGAAAAGAGCTTGACTCGCTGGCGGATGTCGTAACATTTGGTGCAGCACCTGCTGTTCTCATGTATTACACATCTTTCTCCAATTACGGAATCATCGGACTATACATAGCGGGACTATTCCCTCTTTTCGGAGCATACCGTTTAGCACGATTTAATGTAACACCATCTTCTACTTCAATGAAATATTTCACTGGGGTACCGATTACAGCAGCGGGAGGGCTTGTTGCTTTCTTAACATTATTTTCACATACCATTCCCAAAATCGTTCTTATTACAGTATTTGTAACGTTCGCATTTTTAATGGTGAGCCGCATTCGTATCCCAAGTTTAAAAGATGTACCAATTCCACGATATAGCATCATTATTACACTATTTCTAGTCGGAATCATTATCACAATGTACCAAACAGGGTTCGGTAATTTTTCTGTTTTCTTATTCATTGCTATTCCACTATATATTTTGTATATGCTATCTCAATTTCTTAGACAAAGACCATCTAAAAGAGCAAATAAAGAAAAATAAGAAACCTTCCGATTCCGGAAGGTTTCTTTTTATTTTGTAACTACTACTTTTTGATTTACAGGTGTTACAGGCTCTTCACCGTTTAATACGGCTAAAATATTTCTTACTGCCATTTCAGCCATCGCATCACGAGTTTCGAATGTTGCATTTCCTACGTGAGGAGCAAGTACTACATTCTTTAATCCTTTTAGCTCTTCTGTAATTTTCGGTTCAAATTCAAACACGTCAAGAGCTGCTCCTTCAATTTCATTCGTTTTTAATGCATGAGCAAGTGCCGCTTCATTCATAATTGGTCCACGTGAAGCATTTACAATATACGCTGTTTTCTTCATCATTTTAAACTGTTCATCATCAATCATATGATGCAATTTCGGATTATAAGCACAGTTAATTGTAATAAAGTCTGCTGTTTGTAATAATTCTTCCAATGTTACATATGTTGCTTCCAGTTCACTTTCAGCTTCAGGCTTTCGATTTGGACCTGTATATAAAACATTCATTCCAAACGCTTTCGCACGCTTTGCAACTGCCTTTCCGATTTCTCCAAGGCCAATAATTCCAATTGTTTTACCATGTACTTCACGGCCTAAGAAAAATAATGGCGCCCATCCATTAAATCCAGTTGTACGACATAATGTATCGCCTTCAGGAATTCTACGTGCAGCTGCTAAAAGAAGTGCAAATGTTAATTCTGCTGTCGCTTCAGTTGATACTTTCGGTGTATTCGTTACCGCAATCCCTTTTTCTCCGGCATACGAGTAATCAATATTATCGTAACCAGCACCGTAGTTTGCAACAATTTTCAAATTAGGTGCCGCATCAATAACTTCTTTTGTCACCTTTGTAGAAAGTAGACTTAACAATGCATCTTTATCTTTTACACGATCTGTTAATTCATCTAAAGAAATTAACGCATCTTTATCGTACATTTCTACATCATGATCCTTTAATAGTTCTAATCCGATTGCTGGAATTTTCCCTGCTACTAATATTTTTGCCACTACTAACACCTCTTCTATAAAAAATAAGATATCTCTTATCTTTCATTGTAAGAAATCCACCTATAAAAACCAAGGAATTTGATCATAGTTTTGAAAATCGACATTTTTTCCCCATAAGAAAAGAGGAGATTCATCTCTCCCCTTTTCTTACGCTTTCTCTTGCGATTCTTGTCCAAGCTTTGCATCGATCGTTCCTTCTGCAACTGTATCGCTAATTTGTTCCTCAATAACTGATTGAGATGTAGCATTCGTTTCAGAAGTATAAGCTTGTTGCTGTGCATCTTGTACATTTTGTTTATTTTGTTGTTTCGCCATTTCTTACCCTCCTTTTTATTCTTTCTTATTTTGAACAAAAAGGGTGGTTTTCATCAAAAAATCGTGATCATTTTGAAATTCTTACTTCTTCTTCCAGTAATCTCATCGTTCTTACTCGTTTCGTAAATGTAGCTACGTGAGAAATATCATGATTACGTAACGTCTTTATATTCTCTGCCACATATTTTCCTAAATCATTTGGATAATGAGCATCTGAGGAGAGAGTAACCGGAACGCCATGCTTAGCTAGTACTTGTAAATATAGCGGACTCGGACACATTTCGCGCACAGGATAGCGATAGTACAATCCCGCATTTATTTCCGTTGCCGTATTTGTTTCTACTAACGCACGCGCAATTTCATTATAATAAGAAAGTTGTTCATTTTCATCTAATCGATAATTAAATACTTTTATGTTATCAAGATGAGCTATAATATCAAATAAATTAGAGCGAACTGCACACTCAACCGTTTTGAAAAACGTATCATATAAAGCATATAAGTCATGTTCCTTAAAATATTCTTTCGTATCTGGATTATCAAATCCCCATCCATTTAAAAAATGAACAGAACCAATTACATAATCAAAATCTCCTAATGCGAGTAAAGATTGTAATTCTTGTTCACCACCAATAAAATAATCCGCTTCAATTCCAAGTTTTAGCGTCACGCCTCGTTTACTCCATCGTTCTTTCGCCTCTTCAATTGCCTTTGTAAAATCATGCAGTGACGTTACCCTTACTTGGTCTAACCATCCCTTCTGTAAACGACCAAGCCCTGAATCACTTATATCGACATATCTTTCATAGTATTCTTTCGCTTCATAAAAACGGTATAAATGATCGACAATACCAACTTCTTTTATACCTTTTCGCAAAGCTTCTTCTAAATATAAATCAATCCATTTCGTTGTAAATGGCCCTTCTTTCACACGTCTTTGCAGGCGTTCTTGTGTTTTCACAAGCCATTCCATAGAATGTTTTTCTTCTTTAAGTGGTTCATAATGTTGTAACACTTCATTTATTTTAGCTAGCCATCCTATTGAATATGGCCCTTCTTCTAAATGAATGTGATAATCCACCTTCATCTACATTTCCCCCTTATAACGTATCTATTTCACTTCTGTCCCCTACTCGCGAAAGCTTCCCATTTCTTTCTGTCACTTCCTCCATAACATCTTCTAATGATATATTTTTTTCAGCTAATAAAACAAAGCAGTGATACAATACATCAACCATTTCTTTCACTAATTCTTCTTTGTCATTATTTTTAGATGCGATAATTACTTCCGTGCATTCTTCACCAATTTTCTTTAAAATTTTATCTTCTCCTTTTGAAAATAAATAATTTGTATACGATTCAGGAAGTGGATTTCCCTTTCGTTCTTCAATTGTTTCAAATAGTAATTTAAAGGCATTTTCCATATGTATCCCCCTATATAATTTGGTAGTGAAAACATGTTTTCTCTCCTGTATGACAAGCAGGTCCCACTTGCTTTACGACAACAACAATTGCATCTTGATCACAATCTAAATAAAGAGATTGCACATATTGGACATTTCCTGATGTTTCTCCTTTATTCCATAACGATTGTCTTGAACGAGAATAAAACCATGTTCTTTTCGTTTCTAGCGTTTTTTCATATGCTCCTTCATTCATATAAGCTAGCATTAAAACTTCTTTTGTCCCTTCTTCAATTACAACTGCTGGTAATAATCCTTTTGAAAAGTTAGGTTTCATAACCGCACCTCAACATTTGCATTTCTTAATTTTCTCTTTACGTCCTGCACTGTCGCCTCACCATAATGAAAGATGGATGCCGCAAGTGCTGCATCAACTGTTGTCTTTTGAAAAACTTCTATAATGTGATCAACGTGACCACATCCGCCTGACGCGATGACTGGTACGGAAACGCTTTTTGAAATTTCTTCTGTTAAACGAAGATCATACCCGTTTTTCGTTCCATCTGCATCCATACTCGTTAACAAAATTTCGCCTGCCCCTAGCTCGGCAACGCGTTTTGCCCACCCGATTGCATCCATACCCGTATCAACTCTTCCGCCGTTCACATAAACATTCCACTTTTCTTCTGCTACTTTTCTAGCATCAATTGCTACGACAATACATTGTGAGCCAAAGTGTTCTGCCCCTTCTTCAATTAGCTTTGGATTTCGCACTGCCGCTGAGTTGATTGAAACTTTATCCGCTCCAGCTCTTAGTAAATTGTACATATCTTTAACACTTGAAATCCCCCCGCCAACTGTAAGAGGAATAAATACTTTCGAAGCTGTTTTTTCTACAACATCTATAATTGTTTTTCGTCCTTCATGCGTTGCTGTAATATCTAAAAATACAATCTCATCTGCTCCCGCTTCATTATATAAAGCGGCTATTTCAACAGGATCACCGACGTCTTGTAACCCTATAAAATTTACACCCTTTACGACTCGGCCCTCTTTCACATCTAGACATGGAATAATGCGTTTCGCTAACATAACTTTGTTACCTCTAACACTTCTTCTAAATCAATCGTTTTCTCATAAAGAGCCTTACCAATTATGACGCCGTATATATTCATATCATTTAATTTTTTCACATCTTGAATAGATGCCACTCCTCCAGAAGCAATAAGACGAATGCTCACGCTTTTTTGTAGTAACTCCAATTGCTCTAAATTCGGTCCTGCAAGTGTCCCGTCTTTCGAAATGTCTGTAAACACAATCGTTTGAACACCTACATTCTCCATTTGCTTTGCTAAATAAATGTAAGAAATTTCAGACACATCAAGCCAGCCTCTCGTTGCTACGAAACCATTTTTCGCATCAATTCCAACAATGATTTTCTCTTTATATAGAAGAACTGCTTCTTCTAAAAATTCCTTATCATAAAGAGCAGCTGTTCCTAAAATCACTTTATCTACACCTACTGACAATAACTTCTCTACCGCTACAAGTGATCGAATTCCTCCTCCAACTTGCACAGGAATACGTACTGCCTTGCAAATTCTTTCAATAACGAGCAAATTTACTGACTCGCCAGCAATTGCGCCATCTAAATCAACAATGTGCAACTTTTTCGCTCCCAATTTTTCGAATATAATCGCTTGCGCAACCGGATCTTCATTCATTACTGTTTCTTTACTAAACTCTCCTTGATAAAGTCTAACGCATCGCCCCTCTTTTAAATCGATAGCTGGGAAGATTTCCATGCCTCTACCACCCCTTTGAAATTTTTCAACATTTGCATTCCAATGTCACCGCTTTTTTCAGGATGAAACTGTGCGCCGTATATATTTCCTTTTGCTACAAAACCAGGTACTTTCACTCCATATTCACTTATCCCATACACAATTTCATTTGGACAATCTGCATAATAAGAGTGAACATAATATACGAAAGAACCGTCCTCTACTCCATTCCAAAGTGCTATTTCTCCCTCTTTCTTTAACTCATTCCATCCCATATGTGGAATTTTATAAGGAACCTTTAACTTTCGAATAACACCTGGCAATAAACTTAATCCGTTACAGTCTTGTAGTTCCTCACTTTTTTCAAATAAAAGCTGCATCCCTAGGCAAATGCCCAGAAGCGGTTTTCCTGAACGCCCGACTTCTTTTAACACACGCACTAAATTTTTTTCTTCCAATACATCCATCGCTTTCGGAAATGCACCTACTCCTGGTAAGATTACTCCATCACTTCTAAAAATCTTTTCTTTATCACCCGTTACGATGTACTCTGCTCCAATATATTGTAATGCTTGTTCCACACTGCGAATATTTCCCATTCCATAATCTATAATAGCAATCAATTACAACATCCCTTTCGTGGAATTTACACCAGTAATGCTGGCATTTCTTTCGACTGCTTCTCTAAGCGCTCTACCAAACGCTTTAAATAACGCTTCAACTTTGTGATGTGTATTGCTTCCGTATAAAATGCGAGCGTGTAATGTAATATTGGCAGCATGAGCAACTGCTCTAAAAAATTCTTCTGTTAGTTCTGTATCAAAATCCCCTAGCTTCGGATTCGTTAATTCTCCTTGAAATACAATATATGAGCGCCCGCTAATATCAATTGCGACAAAACCTAAAGATTCATCCATCGGTACATATGCGGAGCCATAACGGTTAATCCCCTCTTTATTTTGCAATGCTTCTTTCAAACAATTTCCGAGTACAATTCCAACATCTTCAACTGTATGATGCGCATCAACGAATACGTCGCCTTCCGCCTCCACTTGTAAACCGAATCTTCCATGCCTTGCAAATAAAGTTAGCATATGATCAAAAAATCCAACTCCCGTTTGTACAGAAACGTTCTTACCTTCATCAAGCTGCAAATTTAATTTAATTTTTGTTTCTGTCGTCTCGCGTATTTGACTGCACTCACGCATTATTCTTCCTCCTCAAATCTTATTTGAATTGCTCTCGCATGCGCATGTAACCCTTCTTTATTGGCAAGTTCTACAATATGATGTTGTACATCTCTTAACGCTTCCTCCGTATAAGACAGAAAGCTTGATTTTTTCACGAAATCATCGACTGATAACGGTGAGAAAAACCTTGCCGTTCCACTTGTCGGTAACACGTGATTCGGTCCTGCTAAATAATCACCGAGCGGTTCCGGTGCATATGGACCAAGAAAGATAGATCCTGCATGTTTCACATAAGCTAGAGCATTCATCGGTTCTTTTATATGTAACTCTAAATGTTCTGGAGCGATTTCATTCGATAATTGTAGCGCCTCATCTAAAGAAGGAACGATAAAGATAGCTCCATTTCTATTTATCGATTCACGTGCAATTTCGCTTCTTGGTAATGTTTCTAACTGTCTTTCTATCTCTCTTTCTACTTCTTTTGCTAACTCTATATTCGTTGTAATACAAATTGCTGTTGCTCTCTCGTCATGTTCTGCTTGTGATAATAAATCAGCAGCGATATATTTTGCATTACCGGTTTCATCAGCAATAACTACAATTTCTGACGGTCCAGCAATCATATCGATATTTACTATTCCGTATACTTCTCGTTTCGCCAGAGCGACGTACAAATTTCCTGGTCCAACTATTTTATCCACTTTTGGAATCGATTCCGTCCCATATGCTAAAGCAGCAATTGCTTGCGCACCACCTATCTTATAAATTTCATCTACCCCTGCAAGGCTTGCAGCAACTAAAATATGTGGATCAATCCCCCCTTGCCTTGGTGGTGTTACCATTACAATCTTTTTCACACCAGCGAGTTTTGCTGGCAATACATTCATTAATACTGACGAAGGATACGAAGCAGTTCCACCCGGCACATATACCCCTATATTTTCTAACGGCCGAATGATTTGCCCTCTAATAATGCCTTCACTCGTGCAATCGAACATGGATTGCCTTTTTTGCTTTTCGTGATAAGAAATAATGTTTTTCTTCGCCTCTTGTAACGCTTCTAAAAATGAATTCTCTACAAACATACCCGCTCGTTTTATTTCTTCCTCACTTACACGAAACTCTTTAATCTCCACACCATCAAACTTTTTTGTATAAAAAGATAGAGCCTCATCCCTACTCTCCCTTACATTACGAACAATTTCGCTTACACTTCTTTGAACAGTTTCTTCTATTATATTAGCGTTTTCTCGTAGCAATTTTATTTTCGATAACGCCTTTTGAAAATCTTCAAAAACTATCTCCATTACAAGTCCCCCTATTTTCCTGACAAAATTTCTTGCTCCATCATATTTACAATACTGAATATTTCGTCTTTTTTAGTTTTTAATGCAGCCTTATTTACAATCATTCGAGCAGATATAGAACACATTTCCTCAAATACAATGAGCCCATTTTCTTGTAATGTTTTTCCTGTTTCCACAATATCAACAATCGCATCTGCCAATCCAAGAATAGGAGCGATTTCTACAGAACCTTCTATTTTTATAATTTCTACATCCTCCCCTTTATCATGAAAATAGTTAGAAGTAATATGTGGATATTTCGTCGCAATGCGTTTCTTCCGGTAGCTCTTCGGATTATAAGTAGGAATAGAAGCAACACAAAACTTACACACACCTACTCCTAAATCTAACATTTCATAAATATCTTTCTCGTTTTCCATTAAAATATCTTTTCCAACGACCCCAATATCAGCTACTCCATGTTCTACATAAGTAGCAACATCTACTGCTTTCACTAAAATAAATGAGATATCTGTATTTTTACTTTGAAAGACAAGCTTTCGTCCTTTATTTTTGAGCTCCGAACAATCAATTCCAATCTGCTCAAAGAGCGGAATCACATGTTTTTCTAATCTTCCTTTCGTTAACGCAATTTGAATGTTACGCATGAATTTTCTCCTTCTTTCTGGACTACCCATTTCTCTTTCCATACATATTCCACTAATGATTCGTTCTTTGCCTCAACGACCGTTACTATTTGATTTTTTCTTGCAAATTGAAAGGTGTCTTTTACATTAGAGAATAAGGATAGCTCTACTTTTTTCCCTTCCTTTTGAAGTAAATTTCGTAATCTTTCCGCTTCTGCTAATCTATTTAACTCATAATGAATAATAATATCTATTCCCTTTCGTTCATATGGTTCTTGTTGCTCTTGCAGCGCCTTCACAATTTGATTGACTTGCACCGCGAGTCCAACAGCTGGCAGCATCTCTCCAAAATTTCCAATTAACTCATCATATCTTCCGCCACTAACAATTTCTTCTCCTATTTCATATATATACCCTTTGAAAATAACTCCCGTATAGTAATCTAAATGTTGGATCATACCTAAATCAATTGATATGTAAGATCCATAGCCTAGTTTTTCAATTGCTTCATATATTTCTTTCACTCTTGCAATCGCCATTTTCATTTCATTACTTGAGGCGAGTTTTTCTGCTTCCTCAATCACTTCTAAGTTCCCAAATAGCCTTGGTAACTTCTCAAGTAATCTTACTGTTTCATCACATCGATCTAATTTCTTTTCTCTAATAAAATTTGATAGAGCCGCATAATTTTTACTTTCAATGTATGTCCTAAGTACTCTCTCTTCTTCCTCATGAATGGAGAGTTTTTTTACAATACATTTATATAATTGCACTTGCCCAATCTCTATTGTAAAAGATTGTACCTCCACCTTTTGAAGTGATTGAATGACGCTTATGACGCATTCAATTTCAGCTCTTACATTATCAATACCTATAATTTCAATACCACTTTGTACAATTTCATTATATTTTCCAGTAAGGGACTCATTCGCCCGAAATACATTCCCGCCATACGTCAGTTTAAGCGGCGTATCCCACCTCTGCGTTCCCATCACTCTCGCTAAAGGAATTGTCATATCTGGACGTAACACGATAATCCGTCCCTTTTCATCAAAAAATTTATACATCTTTTCTTCATCTATCGGTCTATTTTGAAAGGCAAAAACATCATAAAATTCAATTGTAGGTGTCCTTATTTCCTCATAACCTCGCCCTAAAAAAGTACGTCTTAATTTTTGCTCCACTTCTTCAATTAACGTACATTCTTCGAATAAATAGTCTCTCGTTCCATTTGGGTTTGCCCGTTTCCATTTTGTCATCTAAATTCTCACACCTTTCCCTTTCTAATGTATGCCCATTTCATTCACCTAAACCGAAAATAAAAAGAGCCTTGTAGACAAAATACCTACAAGGCTCTTTAGTAGAGTGTAGGTACAACGGGAATAACCCTTGTGCCTACACGTTTTCACGCTAGGTTCAAGGGCATTATGTATGATGATGTAATTGTGTAAGCATTTTAATAGATTGCATGATATTCATAATACTTACTCCCTTTCTCCTCTGATTTTTACATAGTATATAATACTTAATTCTGAATGTAAATACTTTTTGAACATTCCGTTATTTCTTAATATAAAGCTACTTTCCTTTCATACTCTACAATTTCTTGATGATATTGCATCGTAATACTAATTTCGTCTAGACCATTTAATAATTTCTCTTTCCACATTTTCTCGATTGTAAAATAAAATCTGTGCGTACTTGTTTTAATTACCTCATTCTCTAAATCTACTTCTATTTGTTCTCTCGCATCCGTTTTGGCAAGTTGTTCTCGCATTTCTTTATCCATTACAATTGGTAACATACCATTTTTCATACAATTCATATAAAAAATATCTGCAAACCCGCCGGCGATAATAACGCGAAAACCATAATCAGCAAGCGCCCACGGAGCATGTTCTCTTGAAGAACCACAACCAAAATTATCACCTGTAATTAATATACTTGCTCCTTTTCTATTTTGTGCATTAAGCGGAAAATTAGGGTTTTCATGGCGGTTATTATCATAACGCCATTCATCGAATAAATATTTTCCAAATCCCGTCCTTTCAATTCTCTTTAAGTATTGCTTCGGAATAATTTGATCTGTATCAATGTTATTATTCATCAGTACTGCAGCAGTACCTTTATGAATACGAAATGGCTCCATCATAACTCTCCTTTCTAGTATCAACAAAATGACCGTATAACGCAGCTGCTGCCGCCATTGCTGGGCTAACTAAATGTGTTCGTGCCCCTTTTCCTTGTCTTCCTTCAAAATTACGATTTGAAGTCGAAGCACAATGTTCTCCTTCAGGTACTTGATCTGGATTCATTCCAAGACACATTGAACATCCAGGTTCTCTCCATTCAAATCCAGCTTCTTCAAATATGTGATGTAGCCCTTTTTGCATCGCAGCTTCTCTTACTCTTTTCGATCCAGGCACAACGAGCGCTCGCACACCTTCTTTTACCTTTCTCCCTTTCACAACAGATGCAGCAATTTCTAAATCAGAAAGCCTGGAATTTGTACAAGATCCAATGAAAACATGCTGAACAGGAATGTCATACGTGCTTTGTCCAGGGCTTAATCCCATATAAGAAAATGCTCTTTCGTCATTTGCATCCTGCTTTTCAGGCAATTTTTCATCAATACGAACACCCATACTCGGGTTTGTTCCCCATGTAACGTACGGTGCTAAATCCGTCACATCTATCGAAATATGCAAATCATAAATTGCATCTGAATCTGTATAAAGTTCAGACCATTTCTTCTCGAATGTTTCAAAGTCTTTCGGTGCATATTTACGTCCTTTTACATAAGCAAATGTCTTTTCATCTGGTGCTATAATACCAGCCTTCGCTCCTCCTTCAATTGCCATATTACAAAGCGTCATTCTCTCTTCTATCTCCATAGCCTCAATCGTATCTCCGTAAAATTCCATTACATATCCAGTTCCAACTGCTACACCATACTTTGAAAGGAAATGCAAAATAATATCTTTTGCGTAAACACCTTTCTGTAATTTTCCTTTTAACTCAATACCCATCGCTTTCGGCTTTCGTTGCCATAACGTTTGCGTTGCCAATACGTGCTCCACTTCACTCGTACCAATGCCAAATGCTAGCGCGCCAAACGCACCATGCGTTGCTGTATGACTATCACCACAAACAATTGTTTTTCCTGGTTGTGTAAGTCCAAGTTCTGGTCCGATAACATGAACAATCCCTTGCTCTTCATCTCCGATATCCGCTAACGGCACCTGAAATTGTTTACAATTTTCCCGGAGTGTATCTAGTTGCTGCTTCGCAATGCGATCGGTAATATTCCAAACATCTTTCGTCGGAATATTATGATCCATCGTTGCGAATGTTAAATCAGATCTGCGAACCGTTCGATTTGTAAGCCGCAAGCCTTCAAAGGCTTGCGGTGACGTTACTTCATGAACAAGATGAAGATCGATATATAATAAATCTAATCCATTTTCGTTTGTCGTAACTACGTGTCTTTCCCACAGTTTATCTAGCAGCCTTTTTCCCATTATCTCCCTCTCCCTACTAACGCTTGCTCTTCCATCTCTTGTATAACTGCCTTCGTAAATGAAGTTGTCGTCTCATCTCCTCCGATATCTGCTGTACATTTTCCTAATTTAAGAACTGCAGATATCGCAGATTCAATTGCATTCCCTTCTCTCGTTAATTCAAATGATTGCCCAAGCATCATTGCAACAGAGCGCATCATTGCAATTGGATTCGCCTTATTTTTCCCGGCAATATCCGGTGCTGATCCGTGAATAGGTTCGTATAATGAAGGCCCCTTTTCCGCGTGACTTGCTGATGGAAGCATTCCTAATGATCCCGCTAATACTGAAGCCTCGTCACTCAAAATATCCCCAAATAAATTTTCCGTTACAATTACATCAAACCGTCCTGGATTCCGAATTAACTCCATCGCAGCTGCATCTACTAAAATATGTTCTAGTTCAACGTCTGGATAACGAAGTGCTACTTCTTCCGTAACAGTTCTCCATAGTTTACTAGATTCTAAAACATTCGCCTTATCAATAGATGTTACTTTTTTCTTCCGCTTACTCGCTAATTGAAAGGCATAAGAAACGATCCGTTCAATTTCATGACGATGATACGTAAGTGTATCTGTTGCTACTTCGTCCGTTCGTTCTTTCGGATAAGAAAAATAAATTCCGCCTGTTAATTCACGTACAACAACGAAATCAATTTCATCAGCGTTTTTTAATGGCGATAAATGTGCCGTTGCACTTTCTACCGTTACAGGGCGAACATTTGCAAATACTCCAAGTCCTCTTCTTAGAGCTAATAATCCTTTCTCCGGTCTTTCTTTCGCGCTATCCCACCTTGGTCCACCAACCGCTCCAAGTAAAACCGCATCACTTGCTAAACAAGCGGCAAGCGTTCGTTGCGGTAATGGTTGCCCATTTAAATCGATAGCACTCCCGCCAAAATACTCATCTTGCAAATGAAAATGATGCCCATATAACCTCTCTACCATATGCAATACTTCCTTCGCACTTTCCATAACTTCCGGGCCAACACCATCACCAGCTAAACAAACGATACGTTTTTCCAATTTCAACACTCCTTTTAACTGAATTTTCATAACTTTATTTTGATAGGTGAGGAAAGCTTCTCTCACCTATCAAACACTTATTTCACAAGCTGGATAAAAGATTTCAATTTCCCTGCTGCATGGACATATGCTCTCGCCGAAGCTTCCAATACGTCTTGTGCAACACCAAAACCTGATACTTGATGCGTTCCTTCTTTTAATTCAACATGAACATGAGCCAGTGCATCTTGACCTTGTGTAATAGATTGTATGCGATAATCCGCCAATTCACATTCTAATCCTAAAATTCTTTGGATTGCATTATAAATCGCTTCAATACTACCAGAACCAGTGGCTGCATCTTCGTATACATTTCCTTCTTCGTCTTTTAGCACAACTGTCGCGCATTGTGTACTATTTGAGACAAAATGTACTTGTAGTTGCGTAATGTTATATTGCTGAGCCGCAAATGCTGATTCCCCAAGCATAAGTGCACGTAAATCTTCCTCAGTAATTTCCTTCTTACGATCAGCTAATTTTTTAAAGGCTTCAAACACCGCATCTCGTTCTTCCTTTGTAAATTCATAGCCAAGCTCTTTCATTTTTTCTGTAAACGCGTGACGTCCAGAATGTTTTCCAAGTACGAATAGATTTTGAGATTCGCCTATTAGCGCTGGTTCAATAATTTCATATGTTGTCACTTCTTTTAAAACACCATCTTGATGAATTCCGGATTCATGAGCAAATGCATTCGCTCCAACAATCGCTTTATTTTTCGGTACAACCATACCTGTTAATCTGCTTACTAATGTACTCGTCGCTTTAATCTCTTTTAGCGTCATAGAAGACTCCGCTTTATAGAGATCTTTTCTAATATGAAGAGCAACTGCGACCTCTTCTAGCGCCGCATTCCCTGCTCTTTCTCCAATTCCATTAATTGTTCCTTCTACTTGCAACGCTCCGCCTTCAACCGCAGCTAATGAATTTGCTACTGCCATCCCAAGATCATCGTGACAATGACAAGAGAAAATTGCTTTTTCATATGAAGGAACGGATTCTTGTAAGTATTTAAAAAGAGAATAATATTCTTCTGGATTCGTATATCCAACTGTATCTGGAATATTAATTACATTCGCTCCTGCACGAATCGCAACTTCAACTGCTTCAGCTAAAAAATCTCTTGCTGTTCTTGTCGCATCTTCTGCAGAAAATTGTACTGTCGGAAATAATGATTTCCCGAGTGTAACCGAGCGGTGAATACTATCTAATACATCTTCTTTTGACATACAAAGTTTATATTTCATATGAATATCACTTGTAGCTAAAAATACGTGTAGACGAGGAGATACAGCACCTTTCACCGCTTCATATGCTCTTCGAATATCACTTTCTTTCGCTCTAGCTAAACTCATAACTGTAGCATTTTGAATGGTATTTGCGATGCGTTTTACCGATTGAAAATCCCCTTCGGAAGCTGCTGCAAAACCAGCTTCCATGACATTAATACCTAGTCTCTCTAATTGCCTTGCAATTTGCAATTTCTCTTGTTCATTTAAATTTACTCCTGGTGATTGTTCGCCATCACGTAGCGTTGTATCCATGAACAAAATCTGCTTCATATTATTTGACCCCTGCCTTTACTCGCGGCTGTACAAACGGCATCATTTCACGTAATTTACGTCCAACTACTTCAATTTCGTGTTCATTCTCTTTCTCATTTGTCGCATGGAAATTTGGTTTTCCTGCTTTATGCTCTGCAATCCAGCCTCTTGCAAATGTACCATCTTGAATTTCTGCTAGCACTGCACCCATCGCTTTCTTCGTATCTTCCGTTACAACGCGTGGTCCTGATACGAAGTCGCCCCACTGCGCTGTATCTGAAACTGAATATCTCATATTTTCAAGTCCGCCTTCATACATAAGGTCAACGATTAGTTTTAGTTCATGTAAACATTCAAAATATGCAAGTTCCGGTTGATAACCAGCTTCAACTAACGTTTCAAATCCAGCTTTTACTAGCGCAGTTACTCCGCCGCAAAGTACAGCTTGCTCTCCAAATAAATCTGTTTCTGTTTCTTCTTTAAATGTCGTTTCTAGTACACCAGCTCTCGTCGCTCCAATTCCATCGGCATAAGAAAGTGCCTTTTCAGTCGCAACTCCTGTTGCATCTTGGTATACTGCAAATAATGCAGGAACAGCTCCGCCTTCAGCAAATGTACGGCGCACAAGATGCCCTGGACCTTTTGGCGCTACTAGAAATACATCTACATTAGCTGGTGGTTTCACTTGATCAAAGTGAACATTAAATCCGTGTGCAAAAACGAGAGAATTTCCTGCCTTTAAATTTGGCGCAATTTCCGCTTCATATACTTCTGGCTGGAGTTCATCTGGTAGTAGAATCATTACTACATCAGCTTTTTCCGCTGCTTCTGCTACTGTATATACAGAAAACCCATCTTCTTTCGCTTTATCCCAAGACTTCCCTTTTCTTAAACCTACTACTACATCAAATCCGTTATCACGTAAGTTTTGCGCATGCGCATGACCTTGCGAGCCATATCCAATGATTGCTACTTTCTTTTCTTTTAATACATTTACCGTTACATCTTTTTCATAATAAACTTTTGTCATTTTCATTTCCCCCTATATTTAAATGATTATTGAATTAACATAACTTGCTTATCTTGTTTTTTCATACTACGCGTAAATGCTGTTACACCTGTTCTAGCAATCTCTTTCAAACCATACGGACGAAGTAATTCAATTAATGCTTCTACTTTCTCCTGCGTACCAGTTACTTGCACAACTATGGAATCCTTCCCAACATCTATTACAGCGGCTCGAAACGGTTCAATTAAACTATATAATTCTGCTCTTGCTACTGATGTTGCTACTTTAATAAGTGCAAGTTCTCTTGCGATCATCGCTTCTTCTGTAATATCTGATACTTTCAGAACATCAATTTGCTTATGAAGTTGTTTAATTAACTGCTCCACTTGCTGTTCATTTTCAACGTGTACAACAATCGTCATCCGCGATATGTCCGATGATTCCGTATGACCTACTGAAATACTTTCAATATTAAAATGTCTTCGTGTCATAACACCCGTAATTCGGTTTAACACACCACTTTGATTTCGAACTGTCGCTGTAACAATTCTCTTCACCTTTTTTCCACTCCCTCCATTTGGTGAACACCTTTCCCTGGCGCAACCATCGGCATTACCTTTTCTGATTGAAGTACACGGCAATCAATTACGACTGGTTCTTGTAATTCAATCGCCTGCTGTATTTGCTTCTTTGCAAGAAGTGGATCATCTATACGAACTCCTTTTATGCCATACGCATTCGCAAGAGCGACGAAATCTGGTTGACACGACAGTAAAGAATGCGAGTATCTTTGATTATAAAATTCATCTTGCCATTGTCTTACCATTCCTAAAGCTTCATTATTTAAAATAAATACTTTAACAGGCAATGAGTGTTCTTTTAACACACTTAATTCTTGCAAGGTCATTTGAAATCCAGCGTCACCTACAATTGCAATAACTAGTTCCTCAGGCTTTGCAATTTGCGCACCAATTGCTGCTGGAAATCCGAAGCCCATCGTTCCTAATCCTCCTGAAGTTACCCATTTATCAGGAGTTTTGAGCGGATAATATTGGGCTGCCCACATTTGATGTTGCCCAACATCTGTTGTTACAATCGCTTCTCCTTTCGTAATTTCATATAACATGTCAATTGCGTATTGAGGCTTAATACTTTCCGAATTCCTTTTATAAGATAGTGGATACTTTTCTTTTCTACTCTTTAATAAAGAGAGCCAATTATGATGATTTTCTTTCCTTCCTTCTGGTTGAAGTAATACTTCCAGCGCTCGCTTAGCACTTGCAACAATTGGAATTTCAGTCGGCACATTTTTTCCGATTTCTGCTGGATCAATATCAATATGCGCAACAGTCGCCTCTTTAGCAAAATAAGCCAAATTTCCAGTAAGGCGATCATCAAATCTTGCACCTATATTAATAAGTAAGTCGCATTCATATAACGCCATATTGGCTGTGTAAGAACCGTGCATTCCTCCCATCCCTAGAAAAAGTTCATCATCTGGCGGAAACCCACCAAGACCAAGTAATGTATGCACAACAGGAATTTCATATTTACGAGCAAAACTTGTTAACTCTTTCGAAGCTTTCGCATGCAATACACCTGCTCCAGCTAAAATTAACGGCTTGTTTGCAGCCTTAATTGCTTGTAATAATTTGTTTATTTGGAGTAAATTCGGTTCATAATTAGGGTTGTATCCTGGTAAATCCATTTGTACGTCATTACATCGTTCTCCTTGCTCTACTACCATATCTTTCGGAAGGTCAATAACGACTGGGCCTGGTCTTCCTGTTCTAGCAATATGAAATGCTTCTTTAATAATTCGAGGTAAATCTGAAGCCTTTCGCACTTGATAGTTATGTTTTGTCACAGGCATCGTAAGCCCCATAATATCCGCTTCTTGGAAAGCATCACTTCCAATTAACGTCGTTGCTACTTGCCCTGTAAATACAACAAGTGGTAATGAATCAATCATCGCATCTGCTAGACCAGTAATAACATTTGTAGCACCTGGCCCACTCGTTGCAATGACAACCCCTGGATTGCCAGTAATTCTGGCATACCCTTCCGCGGCGTGAATAGCTCCTTGCTCATGCCTTGTTAAAATATGCGGAATTTCACAGTCATAGAGTGCATCATAAAGAGGTAAAACAGCACCACCAGGATAACCGAAAATCACTTCTACTCCTTCCTTTTCTAACGCTTCTAACAATAGCTGTGCACCAGTTGCCAGTTTCTCTTCCGTTTTTGAAGACATTGTTCTTATAAGCCCCCTTTTTGAAAACTTTTATCAATAAAAAAAATCCTACGTCCACACTCCAGCTATGTGCTGAAGGGACGAAAGATTTCGCGGTACCACCCTTCTTCGCAAGAATACTCTTGCCTCAGTGACCCATAAATGAGTCTAGCTAATAACGGAGCTACCGTCTAAGCCTAGACAAATGCTTCAGCTTAGCACTCAAGGACGATGTTCGTCGACGTGAACCATCGGTTTTCAGCAGCCACCGACTCTCTGTGAGGCTTCACAATCAACTACTCCTCCCTCTCAACGCTTTCGTATATTATAAAGAGTTGTTATCCAACTTTATTTTCTTCGTAAATCTTCTCTCCATCTTCTATAACTAACTTTCGGAATTCTTCTAATAAACGATTCGTATGTGGACCTGTTTGCCCTAAACCAATCGTTCTACCATCTACTGTCGTAACAGCAATTACTTCAGCAGCCGTTCCTGTTAAAAATACTTCATCAGCTACATATACATCATGTCTTGTAAATAACTCTTCTCTAACGTCATATCCAAGTTTTTCACCGATTTCTAAAATAGCGTTTCGTGTAATACCTTCTAACGCTCCAGCAGAACTTGGTGGTGTAATTAATTTATTTCCTTTTACAATAAACACGTTATCTCCTGAGCCTTCAGCTACGTATCCTTGATCATTTAACATAAGTGCTTCTTGTACTCCAGCTAATTTCGCTTCAATACGAACTAAAATATTGTTTAAGTAATTTAAAGATTTTACTTGAGGCGACAAAACATCTGGACGGTTTCGGCGCGTTGCAACTGTTACAACCGGAATCCCCTTTTCATAATATTCTTGCGGGAATAAAGATAGTTGTTCTGCAATTACTACTACATTCGGTTTCTTACAAGAATCAGGATCTAATCCAAGATTTCCTGCTCCTCTCGATACAACAAGGCGAATGTATCCATTAGATAATTTATTTTGTCGAATCGTCTCAACAACAATATTCGTTACTTCATCTAAAGAATATGGAATTTCTAACATGATGGATTTTGCTGATTCATATAACCGGACAAGATGCTCTCTCAAACGGAAAACATTACCGCTATATACTCTAATTCCTTCAAATACTCCATCGCCATATAAATAACCATGATCATATACTGAAACTTTTGCCTCGTCTTTTGGAACAAATTCTCCATTTAAGAAAATCCATTGCTCGTTCACTGGAAAGCGCCTCCTATGTTCTATGAATTTTTTATTGTTTCCTAGTTTACTCTCCTTTCTAAATAAATCAAGTGAATTTTTAGAAAATTTATAATTTTTAATCGTACGTACATCTTTGATTATACTGATTTAACAGCATTGTTAACGTTTACAAAAAGTCAAAATTTTTTTTTCGCCAATTTTCACTAAAAAAAATATTTGTTTAAAAGAAGGATTTTCATCAATTGATACGAATCTATTGTATTCAATAAACGGACGTCCGTTTTTATAAATTCAGGAATATACAACGACTTTTGCTGAAAAAGGGGGAAAATAATAAAAATAAAGCTGTCTAAAAATAACATTCATATTTTTCGTTTCGTAATCATAATCCTATTTTTAAAAAACAATTTGTCAAAATGAAGGAGGAAATCAATATGGCATGTGTACAAATTAAAGGAACGAGACAAGAGGTAGTAGAAATGCTTCAACTATTTGATCTAATGGATACGAAAGGTTTTTGTAAATTCGATAATTATGTAGAGGTAGAACCAAATAATAAAGAACATAATAATTTTATTGCTTCAATTGACATTCATTCAAATACTTCTTCTGCCCAAGATACTTTAAACGATCAATTCGTAAGTCAAATGCTTACTGGTGTATATAACGACTAAACAAAGATTTACTTCCTACCGTCTTTTCATAAATATATGCAGTGGACTTGGGCATACTAGCAACTAGATGGTAGGAGGTGAGAATTATGGCTAGAATTGGCGTTGAAAACTCATTAACAGATGTTCAACAAGCTCTTCAGCAACAGGGACATGAAGTTGTTACCCTGGGCTCCGAACATGATGCACAAGGGTGCGATTGTTGTGTTGTAACTGGGCAAGATTCTAATATGATGGGTATTGCAGATGCATCAATTAAGGGATCGGTAATTGCAGCTCATGGTTTAACAACAGATGAAATTTGTCAGCAAGTTGAGAGCCGCACTTAAATGTATTATACAAAAAGAAAGAGGACTCCTTTTGAAAAGGAGTCCTCTTTTTTATATTCACCTAACGGGAAAGTAACATATACTGGATGAAAGCCCTACCTCTCTCTCATCATTACGGTTCCACTGACCGCTCCTTGATTCACTAGTATACATATAAAGCCTACAATAATAATTTATAGGGTTTGTTCACAAAAGTTGTTGGTAAGACTACCCGATCTTTTGCAAACTTTTCGTATTATATTTATAAGATTTATTTACTTTACACTAGCTGTAACCGAGACACGAATTAAAATTTTAACACCAATACAATAACTTGTCAACATTTTTCACAAATTAAAAACAGACAGTAACGGTTTGTCTGTTTTAGAATGGAGCTTTTTCTTTTATTACATATACAACAAAACCGCTTACTAACATACATAAGCCAACTACTAAGTTTTTGATATTAATCATAAATTCCTCTCCCTTATTCCACACATCATATATATTTACAGTTCAATTATTCCGATCATCTTAAAGCGCACTTTTTCTAATATATCATAATTCCTAAAAAATGCAAGTTCACTTTTGGCGACCATTTACAAATTTATCTACAGTGCTTGGTACCGTATTTAAAGCCTTTTCAATTAAATGTGTACTACTATTGAGGTGTAATACTTGCACACCGTTAGAACCGACTACTAAAAAAGCAACTGGGCTAATAGAAACCCCAGCCCCGCTTCCGCCTCCAAATGGATGGCTTTGCTTGTTCTCTTTATGCTTCCCTTGTCCGTTATTATGCTTTTCGGAAATAAAATCACCTTTAAAGTCACTTCCGCCGGCACCAAAACCAAAAGCCACTTGAGATACTGTTAATACTACATTTCCATCAGCTGTTGAAACTGGACTTCCGACAATCGTATTTACATCTACCATCTCTTTTAAATTTGTCATTGCTGTTTTCATTAAATCTTCAATTGGATGTTCCATTATGTATTGCACCCTTTCCTCATTATTCTTTTTTATACTTTCCAAAATAGAGGAAGTCATACTAACTTTTCCTATTTCAAAAAAACAATTCTACTCTTCTAAGTGGAATTACGCCTTGTACTCGCTCGGATAAAGTGAAACTTTAATCAGCAGGGCTTTGTTCATCACCCACTGATTATTAGCCATCCGCAATCAGATGTTTACGGCCTACAATAGCAGGATAAAAAAGAAAAAGAGATGCATACTACTATTGAACCTTGTTATGAAAGGAGTCATGACTTTGACTGAGAAATTTGATGAGTATAAAAAAAGAGATAGAATAGATAGTGATTATAGTGACTATAAAGAAGAATATGCAGCTGAGGTTGCACCACAGCGCATTGATTATGATTACGATGAGAAAGATAATAAAGATGATGTAAGATCGTCCGCCGCTGGATCAACTGCTGGCTTTATCGCTCTTGCCTTATCTATCTTATCACTCTTTACCTTCCCAACATTATTTGGTCTTGTTTCTGTATTACTAGGAATTTACGCTTATAATCGCGGAGCTACTGTAACTGGTGGTATTGCTGCAATTGTCGGCGGAATTGCTGCACTCATTGCAATTTTATTCCGAGTAGCACTCGTCGGATTATTGTTCTCCCTTTTTTAAAAAGAAAAAGGTATCTCGCTTATGCGGGATACCTTATCCTGTAAATACATCTTCCGATGGATATTTAATTTTTTGTTTTGCTGGTCGCGCTAAAGAAAACACAAGTGTTAACGGTCCAATTAATCCACAAAACATAACAAACATAATAATACATTTTCCAAACGCTGATAACTTAGCAGTAATTCCCATCGTTAAACCTACTGTACCGAATGCTGAAATTGTTTCAAATAGCAACTGAATAAAACTAAAGTTTTCTGTAAGCATTAATACAAACACTGCTGCAAAAATGAGGATTTGACTGGCAACAGCAATGGCTAACGCTCTCGTTACTGTTGACATTTTTATCGTGCGCTGAAATAAAACGATTTCCTCTTTTTTTCTAAAGAAAGAAAGGACGGATGTAACTAAAATAACAAACGTTGTTAATTTAATACCTCCACCTGTTGATACACTTCCTGCACCAATATACATTAAAACCATCGTAAATAATATAGATGATTCTTCCATCCCCCCGTAGTCAACTGTATTAAATCCAGCAGTACGAGGAGTAATTCCTTGGAAGAAAGAAGCCCATAACTTTTCATTTAAAGGTAAATTCCCTAACGTCTTCACATTATTATATTCCAATACAAAAATCACAATCATTGCTATAACATTTAACGCTACTGTTCCAACAATCATGATTTTAGAATGAAGTGATAATTTTCGAAAGCTACGACTATACCATATATCAATTACTACGGTAAAACCGAGACCACCTATTACGATTAAAGAGCAAATCCCAATATTAATAATAGGATCTCCTACATACCTTGTTAAATTATCCGGCCATAGAGCAAATCCAGCATTATTATAAGATGCAATAACGTGAAAAATACTATAGTATACACCTTTTCCAAAGCCAAACTCTGGAACAAAGCGAAACGATAAAAAGATGACTCCAATAAGCTCAATACAAATTGAAAATATAAAGACACGTTTTACTAATTTTACGAGACCACCTATATTTGTCTGATTAAATGCCTCTCCGATTAATAATCGATGGCGTAACCCGATTTTTTTACCTAATACCCAAACAATTAAAATGGCAATTGTCATAAGACCTAAACCACCTGTTTGAATTAAAAACATAATAACAATCTCGCCAAACATCGTAAACGTACTTGCAGTATCTACTACTCCTAATCCCGTTACAGTTGCTGCTGACGTTGCCGTAAAGAAAGCATCTACCCAACTAATATGTACTTTCGTTGCGAATGGTAACTTTAATAACAAACCGCCAACCACAATTAAGCAGAAAAAACCTAGTGCTAATATTTGTGGTGGATTTAATCGTATAAAACGATTATACAGCCCTTGTCTTTTTGTTACTTCCATATTCACTAACTCCCTTTTCCCCTCATAACTAAAGGCTTATAAGAAACCTTACATAGCGGGATAAACCTTATATTCTTATAATATAGTTGAGCATAATCCTTTTTTTTAAAGATTTCAACTTTTATTTATACTCGAACTCCACTTCATTTTATGACAAGAAACTTTCTATTATATTTATTCGTACTCTACAACTCTCGCAACAATCATTTTATATGTACCATTTCTCAAATTCTCATACCTTTCACTCTATGTTCACATCAAGGTCACATCCAACTTTTATAGTATATGTATCGGAGCTGTTCCTCCCTAATTTATAAGACATTCCCCAGTGTCTTGAACAGCTTTCCATCCCTAATTAAATTGACATAAATTGTCCCCTTCCTTTGACCATCTCATATGCGATGGTCTTATTTTTTTATTTACTCTATCTTCTATTTAAAACTCCCTCTCTCTTTCACTCTATGTTCACACCAGGGTCACATCCAACTTTTATAGTATATGTATCGAAGTTGTTCCTCCCTAATTTATAAGACATTCCCCAGTGTCTTGAACAACTTCCATCCCTAATTAAATTGACATAAATTGTCCCCTTCCTTAGGCCATCATTTGTGATGGTCTTATTTTTTTGTTTACTTTATCCTTTATGTAAAACTCCCTCTCTCTTTCACTCTATGTTCACACCAAGGTCACATCCAACTTTTATAGTATATGTATCGAAGTTGTTCCTCCCTAATTTATAAGACATTCCCCAGTGTCTTGAACAACTTCCATCCCTAATTAAATTGACATAAATTGTCCCCTTCCTTAGGCCATCATTTGTGATGGTCTTATTTTTTGTTTACTCTACCTCTTATTTAAAACTCCCTCTCTCTTTCACTCTATATTCACACCAAGGTCACATCCAACTTTTATAGTATATGTATCGAAGCTGTTCCTCCCTAATTTATAAGACATTCCCCAGTGTCTTTGAATAGCTTCCATCCCTAATTAAATTGACATAAATTGTCCCCTTCCCTAGACCATCCTATGTGATGGTCTACTTTGTTTTCTAACTAGATTCCCCAACTTTTTTGCTTACTTTAGCAAAAGCAATCTATATTTAAATACATATTTTTATACAAAATATTCAGAAAACACTGTCAAAATAGGTAGTTTTTTTTGTACAATTAATGTAGAAAGTAATTTCACAAAAATAAAGGGGGGGTTTTATTGAAACAAACAAAAGCAATCTTAATCGCATTATTTCTCGGTTTAGTTGTCGGACTCACTTTAAATTTAGCTGCACCATCCATTTTTGAACCATTAAATCAATATGTGTTCAATCCACTTGGTCAATTGTTTATTCGCCTCATTAAAATGCTAGTTGTTCCTGTTGTATTCATTTCTATCGTGCTTGGTTCTGCTGGGCTTGGAGACCCGAAACAACTTGGAAGAATCGGCTTAAAATCAATTTCATTCTTTCTTGTAACTACAGCCGTTGCCATCTCTATTGCAGTTACATTTGCACTGATTATACAACCAGGATCTGGCGGTAACTTTAAAACCGAAGGGCTTAAATATGAAGGGGCAAAAACCGAAACATCTTTCGTCGATACATTGCTAAATATCGTACCAGATAACCCAGCAAAAGCGATGGCTGATGGAAACATGTTACAAATTATTGCCTTTGCCGTATTAATCGGACTCGGTATAGCTATTTTAGGAAAACGGGTTCAAGGTATCCATTCATTACTTGAACAGGGCAACGAATTAATGATGTATCTTGTTAATCTCGTTATGAAATTAGCTCCAATCGGAACATTTGGATTGCTTGCTTCATCCGTTGGTAAAATGGGTCTTGCAGGCGTCGCTGCGATGTTCAAGTATATGATTGTCGTTATGCTAGTACTTATTATTCACGGCGTCTTCGTGTATGGCGGATTATTAAAGGTATTAGCAAAAGAAAGTATTGTCCGTTTCTTTAAACATTTCGGACCGGTAATGGTAATTGGGTTTAGTACATCTAGCTCTAATGCATCTCTTCCATTTGCAATGAAAACAGCACAAGAAAAACTGGGTGTTCCAAAAGCGATAAGTTCTTTTGTACAACCACTGGGGGCAACTATCAATATGGATGGCACTGCCATTATGCAAGGTGTAGCAACTGTATTTATCGCTCAAGTATACGGAGTTGAGCTTACTATGTCCCAATTAGCTGTCGTCGTATTAACTGCTGTACTAGCTAGTATCGGTACTGCTGGTGTACCAGGTGTTGGACTTGTAATGCTTACGATGGTTTTAAATCAAGTAAATCTACCCGTAGAAGGTATTGCCTTAATTATCGGTATTGATCGCATTTTAGATATGTCAAGAACAGCTGTAAATATTTCCGGTGATGCAATTTGCGCAATGATCGTCGCAAAATCAGAAGAAAAATATAATACGGATCAATCCGCAGCATCTTAAATCAAAAAAGGAGTGAATTATTTCACTCCTTTTTTGATTTACTTCCTTTTTTCGAACGATATTCTTTTCCTTTGTTATCATTACCAGTCTCAAATTCAGTACTAAACTCTTGCTGAAATTGCCCTGATTTCGGTGAGCCTTGATTTCCGCTCCCTTTACTACCATTTCGATTTGTCATATGTCTGCCCCCTTCCTTTACTAGTAGTATGTTACATATTTTCTTTTTTATAATCTTTTACATACGAAAGAAGACCTTCCTCACATAGGGAAGGTCTTCTCCTTTATTACGTAAGCGTTTTCTTACTTGTAATGAATTAAATAAGTTTTTTAGAAATTGATATCATTATATTCATTTCTTCTTCTGAAAGCGCGGAGAATCTTTCTTGTAAATATTTCTTTTTCTCCCCTTCCATTTTCGCAACTAAATCTTTTCCTTGTTCTGTAATCTCCAAATATACAACTCTGCGATCTGACGTAGAACGTGAACGAGTTACAAAACCTTTATTAATTAATTTTTCTGTAACAGCTGTAATATGACTATTCGACACATTTAACTCATTGGCTACACGTGATACCATTTCTTTATTCGTACGATTCAATATTCTAAGGACAATGAACTCATTCCACGGTATGTAACCACCAAATATCTTTCCAATATCATTACGCAACGTGCGGAACATAGCAAAAACATTTGTCGATAGTTCTTCCATTAATTGCTCTCGATTTTGAGACAACTTTGACAGCCCCTTTTATTTCATTTAGTTAAATAAAAACCTTATTAATAATTTTACATGAAATCTTACTTTTTGTCACCTTATTTTCCCATAATTCGTAGTTTTTAAATAGATATTTCATGATACAATAAAGTTTATTTTCCAGAAAAAGGGGATGGAATAGTGAGTGAAGAAGACAAATTTTCTAATCTCAATCTAAAAGATAAGACTTTGATTATTGGTTTTGTTATTCTGTTTCTCATTATAACTTTTGCATTTATATTCTTTGTATATGTAGGAATCTTTCATATTACAGGTATAGAGTATAGATCACGCACTGCTTTACTTCTATTTTTTTTATTAATCACTTTCTTAGACGGTATTACATTCTTTATCTTCGGTTTCCTCAAGGCGTTGCTATATCCAATGACAAAAAACATGCCAAATTGGCTGGCTATTACTCTTTTTGCAATCATTGAAATTACGCTAGATTGGTTCGTCATTCATACTGCCGATGATTGGATAGAGAGCGTACAACTGTCCAATCTTACTGAATTATGTGTCGTACTATTCTTTTTCCTATTAAATCAATTATTAAGTGACAAGAAAGAGTAAGAATACAAGCTTTTCTATATAAAAATTGGTACAATGAAAACAAATCATACTAAAGAGGTGTTACTTATGAACTTACAACAATGGGCTGATAAAGGTATGTCCTTTGATACATATGTGAATGAAATGAAAGTAAATCAATACGAGCTACTGCACATTTACAATAACTTTTTAATTCCAAATGAATTACTTCCTGTATTAGAAGAACGCCAAAATGATGGCTGGCGTGTTATCGTATTAACAGCTGATTGGTGTGGTGACGCTCTTTTATGCGTACCTGTTATGAAACGAATTTCTGAAGTTGCAAATATTGATATGAGATTATTAATTCGCGATGAAAACTTAGAATTAATGGATCAATATTTAACAAATGGAACAGCACGTGCCATTCCAATTTTTATTTTCATTGATAAAGATGGAAATGAACAAGCCGTTTGGGGACCACGCGCTCCAAAAGTACAAGAGTTAGTAACTTCAATGCGCGCTACATTGCCTGAAAAAGAAGATCCAACATTCGAAGAGAAACAAAAAGAAATGTACGCTAATTTCCGTGCTACATTAGCTGATGATACTTCTCTTTGGGAACATGTAATGGAAAGCATGATGGAAAAAGTAGTAAAATAAAAAACTGCCGAACTCGGCAGTTTTTTTATTACATAATGAAGAAGAAATAGAATACCGCAGCTAAAATGAAACGGTAGTAAGCGAACGGTGTTAGTTTTACACGAGCTAATAATTTTAAGAATGAAACAATTGCAAGCATCGCAACAACGAATGCTGTAATAAATCCTGTTGCAAATAATGGGATATCAGCCGTACTTAATATATCCCAGCTTTTAATTAAATCTAAACCACTTGCAGCTACCATCATTGGTACTGCTAAAATAAATGTATATTCAGCCGCCGCTGTATGTGACACGCGAGCTAATAAACCACCACTTATTGTAGAACCAGAACGAGAAAATCCTGGCCAAAGCGCTAAACATTGGAACATTCCAATTGTAAAAGCTTGCTTATATGTGATTTCATCTAATGTTCTTGCTGTACTTGGTTTCGAAAACTTCTCAGCAACAATCATTAAAATACCACCAGCCACTAAACTGATGACAACTGGGCCTGGCCCAAATAAAACTTCTTTAATCGCACTATGGAACAATACGCCAAGTACGCCGGCAGGAATCATCCCGATAATAATATGTAATAAATTTAACGATGGTCCGTCTGTTACTTTCCCTATACCTACTAAAGACCATAGGCGCTTCCAAAATATAACAACAACTGCTAAAATCGATCCCAATTGAATAACAACTTCGAAAACTTTCGCTCTCTCGTCGTCAAATCCAAGTAAATGACCTGTTAAAATCATATGTCCTGTTGATGAAACTGGTAAAAACTCTGTTAAACCTTCAACAGCCCCCATGATTATTCCAATTAACCAATCAGCCACGAGTAGTGCCTCCTTAATAACGAATATGTAATTTTTCACACCTTATCATAATACCTTATCCCCTTTTAAAGTGCATCTTTTTTTATTGATTGTACATGTTGTATGCGCGTATTTCTTTTCTATTTTTTGATTAAATTGTATGATAGTAAGAGTTTGTTTTTTTAGCGGAAAGGGGATTTTATGAAGGAAACTAATTCATTCTCACAAAAATTAAAGCAATTTGTATTACTATTTTTCCCGATTTTCGTAACGCAAATGTCATTATTTGCAATGAGTTTTTTCGATACGACAATGTCAGGGCACGCAAGTCCTATTGATTTAGCTGGTGTTGCTATCGGAACAAGTATATGGCTTCCCGTTAGTACCGGATTAACAGGAATTTTAATGGCTACTACTCCAATTGTTGCGCAGCTCGTTGGATCAAAGAAAAAAGAGGATGTTCCCCAAGTTGTCATACAAGCAGTATATTTAGCAATTTGTGCTAGTTTCGTGGTCATCCTTATCGGTTTCTTCGCTGTTTCACCTATTTTAAACGGCATGCGCCTGGAAGAACCTGTGGAACGTATTGCGGCACAATTTTTAAGTATTATTGCAATTGGAATTATCCCTTTATTTACTTACACTGTTTTGCGCGGGTTTATTGATGCATTAGGAAAAACTCGCACAACGATGATTATTACATTACTATCATTACCAATTAACGTAGTATTAAATTATGTATTAATTTTCGGTCATTTCGGTTTTCCAAAGCTCGGTGGTGTTGGAGCGGCAATTGCTTCTGCAGCAACCTATTGGTGCATTTTAATTATTACCGTTATTATTATTCGTACGAAAGAGCCTTTCGCATCTTTCAATATATTTAAACAATTATATCGTCCTTCTCTTTCAAGTTGGACTGAATTCTTAAAACTTGGCGTCCCTATCGGATTTGCTATCTTTTTTGAAACGAGTATTTTTGCTGCAGTGACACTTATGATGAGTAATTTTAGTACGACAACAATCGCAGCTCATCAAGCAGCTATGAACTTCGCTTCCTTGTTATATATGACTCCTTTAAGTTTAGCAATGGCAATGACCATCGCTGTTGGATTTGAAGTTGGAGCAAAGCGATACAATAACGCAAAACAATATGGATTTATCGGGATTGGCTTAGCACTTGCATTTGCCCTATTATATTCAATTCTTCTCTACTTCTTTGATGATGAAATTGCTTCTATTTATACGACAGATATACAAGTTCATCATTTAGCAAAAGAATTTCTTATATTTGCGATTTTATTTCAAATTTCAGATGCAATTGCAACTCCCGTACAAGGGGCACTGCGTGGTTATAAAGATGTCAATGTCGCCTTAATTATGACGCTAATTGCTTATTGGGTAATCGGTCTTCCTCTTGGCTACATATTAGCAACTTATACGGAATGGGCAGCGAAAGGTTATTGGATCGGTCTTATTATCGGTCTAGCATTTGGAGCTAGCTTCCTACTTATCCGTCTCTTTCAAGTCCAGAGAAAATATACAACGCAAAACAGCCGCTAATGATATAGCGGCTGTTTTCTTCATGCATATTTTTTCTTTGAACGTATAACATAATGAAAAAGAAAGGTGGATACATATGGACGAAAAAGAAAAAAAGCAAGCATTCAATGAAGAATTCGCCCCTGAAATTTCACCTGGATATCGGCAAGATGTACATAAGCCACCTAAATATAAAAACACCTCGTTTTTAATGGGCATTACCATTTTTGCTGCCGTGTTACTCGTACTCATCATTTTCGTTTATTTTTAAGGAAAGGTGACATATTATATGAAGAAACAAGATTCCAATCGTTCAAAAAGAACTGTGAAAACAGAAAAAGGGTATGCAGGTGATTCTGTTCTTACTCAGAAACAAGTCGAGCAAGGAAATTTATATATTGCTCAAAAAGAACTTGGTCAACAAAATGAAAACCTTTAGAATCCCTCAAAGAACTGGGGGATTTTTTTACCCGCTATTTGTAGCACTGATTCATGTTTCACTTTATTGTACATACTGTTTTTGTTCTAACACCTTAAATATATTATTAACCTTTACAATTTTTATTTCATAATCCAATTTCATTTCGCTTCTCTTACCATTTTCAGTACCCGCAACGTACGCTACAGCATGATAACGAAAACTCTCATCTGTCTCTTCACGTATCTCCTCGTCTGTAAATTTATACTCTAAATCCCGAAAGCGATTTGGATAATAATTTCTCATTAATTGTTCACACTCTCTATTTACAAATAGTTCTTCACCTTTTCGTTTCACATCTTCTTTATTATTAAACTCAAACACTGATAATTGCTCTGTCACAAAATGTTCTCCTACCTTTTTCATTTCATTATGAGTTAAAGTTTCTATACTTTTATTCTTTAATTCCTTATTTAACCCGTACTGATCAATCAGTTTAAAGGTAGCAAAAACCTCCTCTTTATATGACCAAAACAAGCCAAAAGCGATACATAGAGCAATGATTAATAGTCTTTTCTTCGTAATACTCCCACCCTTCTCCATAATGATAGTTATATTTTAACATATAGAAAGAAAATTCTGATATCATAAGGTAGAACAACTTAACTTAGAAACGAGGAACAATTATGGACTCTTACAAACAGTATATAAAAGAAGCTTTGCCTAATCTTTCTATACATTCATATAAACAAAATGAAGAAGGCTGGGACAATGTAGCGGTTATAGTAAATGAGGAGCTACTGTTTCGTTTCCCTCGAAAACAGGAATATGCAACGCGAATTCCGTTAGAAAAAGAACTATGCACACTTCTCTCTTGTTCACTACATGAAATTGAGGTTCCAAAGTACCACCTATTCTATGAAAAGGATACTGATACTATCCCCCTTTGCAGTTACTATACTCTCATTCATGGTGAACCGTTAAAAACAGAAATAGTTAATACGCTAGAGAAAAAAGAACTAAAAGCACTTATTACACAATTAGCAACTTTCCTTGTGGCTCTACATAGTATTCCTTTAAAGCGTGTGAAAGCATTAGAATTCCCTATAGAAAAAACACTTACCTACTGGAAAGAGCTACAAGCTAAGTTAAATCAGTATGTTACTAACAATCTTACTTCGTTCCAGCAATCATCTTTAAATCGTTTATTCGAAAATTTCTTTACATGTATCGATACAGCCATTTTTCAAAATACAATTATTCACGCTGATTTTACACATCATCATATTTTATTCGATAACCAAAATAAAACCATTTCAGGAGTTATTGATTTCGGTGATGCTCAAATTGGTGATCCTGCTTTTGATTTTGCTGGGCTATATTATGATTTCGGACATGAATTTACTACATCAGTATATGAACAATACAGTACGCTTATTTCACACCATGATCCATTACTCATTCACCGCATCACGACCTTTTATCAATACAGTCCTTTATTACATAATATGATTTATAACTTTGAAACAAAGAATGAACTTGAATTTCTAGCAGGTACAGAAAAACTGAAAGTAATACTACAGGGCCGAGATTAAATTCTCTCCCGATATTCTCTCTCTTCATACATCATTAACTTTTTATCCATTTCAACAATGATTTGATACAGTTGAAACGCTTGTAAAATTTGCAGTTGAATTCCAAAAGGAGCATTCTGTTCTTTTAACCATTGAAATACTTTCGTTTCATCTTTCATTGATTATTCCTCCCTTTATTAAAATCTGCTATAAATATACGTTAAATGATGAAAAGCTTTTCATGTCAATAACAAAAAAGGATGCAAAATTGCATCCTTTAATGTACGATATTTTTCTTCTGCTTCGCTTCTTTCTTTACTTCTTCCCTTTGGCATTCACTACGAAACGCACAACTCATACACTCAGAACGAAAATGACGCTCTGTATAATGCTCAGGTTGTTGCAACATTTCTTTCATTCTAGATAAATCAGCCATGCCAGTTATAATATCTTCCTGTTTCGGAATGTACTCATACTTAGTTCCTTCTATTAAATTAATAACTTCAATTTTTCCTGGAAGAATATCGAAAGCTTTATAACTGAATACTGTCATTAACTTTTGACAAAGAGCAAGCATTTCCTCATCCGCATCGACAACATACTTTTTAATTACAAACGACTCAGTACTCCACTCACCAACTTCTAATGTCAATGACATGTGGACGCCTAACTCTTCCATATATGTTTGAAATTTTTCATATAAAAATAACGGCGGTGTCTGACTATCATCTCTTTCAACAAACTGTAATAAGTGATCCGTTAACTTCGCTAACACAATATAATACTCCGTCTTCGAAGCGAACATATTAATCCTTACTCTTTTCCAATACTTTTCTATTAATATTAAAAGTACGATTTTCGTTTGTTGGCCTGCGGGTAGTGTGTAATACTCGTTAATAATTTGATTCACAATCATTTGTGCAATTTGTTGCCATTCAAATGAAGAAGGTGCTCTTCTTTTTATATGACGAAAATAAAATTTATGCGGACAACGCATAAAATCATACAAATGATAATCTGTCATCGTTTTGATTGCGATTTTCTCGTGCACTTGCTCTTCATCTCCCTTCTGCCATTAAGAAAGGTGTTTCACGAATTCAGCTCCAAACTGTAAACATTTTTCTACATCTTCATCTTCTGGCGTTAATTCTACTTTTAGTCCTTCTAACACAACTGCAGCTCCGCGCTCTTGTAGCTTTTCGATTAAAATGTCAACCGCCACGCCGTATTTCGGATAAGCTGAATCACATGACCCGAATACTGCGGCCTTTTTCCCATTTAAATCAATAGAATCCATTGCGTCATAAAAATCTAAGAAATCATCAGGAAGGTCACCATCTCCCCACGTGTAAGCACCTAAAATAATTCCATCATACTGTTCTAGTATAGAAGCTTCTGGTGAGTCCATAATATCGATCACTTCAATTTCATTTTCTGTTTCACGAATTGCACCCGCAATATGATCAGCCATTTCCTCTGTATTTCCACTCATACTTGCAAAAATCATTACTAACTTACTCAACTGAATCTCTCCTTTTACCTTGTATCTCTTTTTCTGTTGGAAGTGTACTCTTCTCATCTACATATTCAGATCGAATTACATTTCGTTGCCATTCCATATGCTGATCAACATCTTTATTTTTATCTTTTAATCCCCTCCGCAGAAGGTGAAATTTTTTTCTCATTAACATGTCGCATCCATTCTATTGATAATAATTATCAATTTCAACTACTTTTAGATTAATTGACAGTGATTATCAATGTCAATAACTATTTTTTAAAAAATGATTAAAATGTACAAGCTTGTCCGTTAGCTATTCATATACTATAAATGAGCATAGTTCTTTCTCAGCCCTCTCTGACGGAAAGAAATAAAAGCAACTGCGATAGAGCGCAGTTGCCTTTTTTTATACTTTTCTATGATTTTAGTAGTCTTATTGCTGTCTCTACAAATAATTCCACTCCATAAATTAAAGCTGATTCGTCTACATCAAATTTTGGATGATGATGTGGATAACAAGTATCTATCTTTTCATTCCCCGTCCCCAATTTAATGAAGCAACCCGGTGCCTTTCTTAAATATGCTGAAAAATCTTCTCCTCCCATAGAAGGTTCCAGCTTTACAACACGCTCATTCCCAAACAAATGTAGTGCACTTTCTTCTACTACTTTCGTAATATATTCATCATTAATAACCGGATCATATCCATATCGATACGTATATGTATACTTTCCTCCATGTGCCTTTGTAATTCCTTTCACGATTTGCTCAATTTTCTCTTCTGCTTCTATTCTTAACGCTTGATTAAAAGAACGCACAGTTCCCATTAAAGTTGCTGCACTAGGAATAATATTATCAGCTATTCCCCCATGAAACTGCGTAACTGAAACGACCCTTTGCATGAAAGCACTTGTATTTCTTGATACGATATGTTGTAAATTTGTAATAATCTGTGCTCCGATAGCAATAGGATCTATCGTTTCTTCTGGCCTCGCCGCATGCCCTCCTTTCCCTTGAATTTCAACTGTAAATACGTCCGGTGCCGCCATCATCGGTCCATACGCAATTCCGATTTTCCCGCTCTCCAATCCAGACATAACATGTAAGCCTATTACATAATCAACACCATCCATCACGCCTGCCTCAACCATTTCTTGTCCCCCGCCAGGATACACCTCTTCTGCGTGCTGAAAGAAGAGACGAATCTCACCTACAAAATCTTCCTTTATATTTGATAGCACCTCTGCTGTACTTAACAAAATAGCTGCGTGAGCATCATGCCCACATGCATGCATCATTCCTTTATTCACAGACGTATAAGATTTCCTTGTCTCCTCTTGAATTGGTAAAGCATCTATATCAGCTCGAATCGCAACTACTTTCCCTTGTCCCGTCCCTCTTTTAATTGCTAGTACACTATACTTCGTCGGTCTCGTTACTTCAAAAGAAGAAAATGAACATAATGTATCATATATAAATTGTGAAGTTTCTTTTTCATGAAATGATAATTCCGGATATTTATGAAAATGCTGTCTCCATTTAATAATGTTTTCTTCTGAAATAAGATCCTTCCACATCCTCTTCATCAGAAATTCCTCCTCTTATGAAACTTTAACAATTCATACATTAACTATGAAAAACTCAAACAAATATTACATTTCTATACATTCTCCCAGATCACTTTTATACATTCACACAATCCACTTCCTATTTACATGTCAAACCCATTACAAATTCATGCTGAATGTAATATAATTGCTAAGTTAGGGATTTTCTTTTTTAGTATTTAGTGCTAATATCAGAAAAGAGCCTTTTGACTTATTTTTACCTAAAATGTGGAATTTTGTTTTTTTCACAATAATGTAGGACATGATACCTACAAAGAGCTATCATTTCATTAAGAGAGGGAAAGACATGGAAAGATTAAAAGAGATATGGTCTCGACCACTCACACAATGGGTTGCAAAGACGGTTTATTACCTTGCAATTTTATTTGCATTGCTTTGGTTGTATGGATTCCATGATACAAACACAAGTACATTTATTTACAACGAATTTTAGGGTGGGAACGTTATGAAGTTATTAGAACAAATTGAAAAGTGGGCTATTGAAACGCCTGATCAAACTGCTTTTGTTTGGCGAGATGCGAAAATTACGTACAAACAATTAAAGGAAGATTCTGATGCGTTAGCACATTGGATTTCTTCTGCGTATCCAGATGATCGTTCACCAATTATGGTGTATGGCCATATGCAACCTGAAATGATTATTAACTTTTTAGGATGTGTAAAAGCTGGACATGCTTATATTCCTGTAGATTTATCTATCCCAGCTGATCGTGTACAACGTATCGCTGAAAATTCTGGTGCGAAACTACTTTTATCAGGAACTGAAGTAACTGTAACTGATTTACCAGTTCGCATTGTAAGTGAAGACAACTTAAAAGATATTTTCTTTACTCATAAAGGGAACACTCCAAATCCTGAACATGCGGTAAAAGGTGATGAGAACTTCTACATTATTTACACATCAGGAAGCACAGGTAATCCGAAAGGGGTTCAGATTACTTATAACTGCCTTGTAAGCTTTACAAAATGGGCTATAGAAGATTTCAACTTACAAACAGGGCAAGTATTCTTAAACCAAGCACCTTTCTCATTCGATTTATCTGTCATGGATATTTACCCATCATTAGTAACAGGTGGTACACTTTGGGCAATCGATAAAGATATGATTGCACGTCCAAAAGACTTGTTTGCTTCTTTAGAGCAATCGGATATACAAGTATGGACTTCGACACCATCTTTCGCAGAAATGTGTTTAATGGAAGCATCTTTCTCTGAGACTATGCTACCGAACATGAAAACATTCTTATTCTGCGGTGAAGTGTTACCAAATGAAGTAGCTAGAAAATTAATTGAGCGTTTCCCGAAAGCGACAATTATGAATACGTACGGTCCAACAGAAGCTACTGTCGCTGTAACAGGTATTCACGTTACAGAAGAAGTGCTTGATCAATACAAATCACTTCCAGTTGGCTACTGTAAATCAGATTGCCGCCTTCTTATTATGAAAGAAGATGGTACGATTGCACCTGATGGTGAAAAAGGTGAAATCGTAATTGTCGGTCCAAGCGTAAGCGTTGGATATTTAGGAAGCCCTGAATTAACAGAAAAAGCATTTACTATGATTGACGGTGAGCGCGCCTATAAAACAGGTGATGCTGGCTATGTTGAAAATGGTCTTCTATTCTATAATGGTCGTCTTGATTTCCAAATTAAGCTGCATGGTTATCGAATGGAATTAGAAGAAATTGAGCATCACCTTCGTGCGTGTTCTTACGTAGAAGGTGCAGTTATCGTTCCAATTAAAAAAGGTGAGAAATACGATTATTTATTAGCGGTTGTTGTTCCTGGCGAACATTCATTTGAAAAAGAATTCAAACTAACATCTGCAATTAAAAAAGAACTCAATGAGCGATTACCAAACTACATGATTCCACGTAAATTCATGTATCAATCTTCTATTCCAATGACACCAAATGGAAAGGTAGATCGCAAAAAATTATTGAGTGAGGTTACAGCATGACCGCATATGGATCATTTTATTTTTTCGCTATAGTGGGCATTTTATTAATACCTACTATCATAGCTGGATTAAAAGGTAAAATGTTGCGTAAATATAATGCCGTTTTAACATTAGTAATGATTGCTATTATCTTCTCGGATAAACCGAAGCAAGCGATTATGTTAGCCGCATTTATTATTTGGCAATATGCCCTAATTAAAGGCTATTTAATTTTAAGAAAACAAAATAATAGTACATTCATGTTTTGTATAGCTGTTATTTTATCGATTTTGCCACTTATTTTGGCAAAAATCGCACCATTTGTGCCTGAATTACATTTTATTGTTTTCGCAGGTATGTCTTACGTAACATTTAGAGCAGTACAAATGGTCTTTGAGGTTCGTGATAATTTAATTAAAGAACTTTCCTTCTTTAATTTCTGGGAATTCGTTTTATTCTTCCCTGCGATTTCAAGTGGACCTATCGATCGTTACCGTAGATTCCAAAAAGATATCCAAAAGCCACCTAGCGCTGAGGAATATCAAAAGTTACTATATACAGGGCTTAACCGTATTTTCCAAGGTTTTCTGTATAAATTTATAATTGCGCACTTGATAACAACATATCTTGTAAAGGCAGTATTCGCCAATCAAGATACACTTTTATCTAATGCGATTTTTATGTACGCTACTAGCATGCAATTATTCTTTGACTTTGCAGGTTATAGTGCGTTCGTAATTGGTATCAGTTACATGATGGGAATTAAAACTCCTGAAAACTTTAATAAGCCATTCCTTAGTCGTAACATTAAAGACTTCTGGAACCGCTGGCACATGAGTTTATCATTCTGGTTCCGTGATTTTATTTACATGCGTTTCGTCTTTTTTGCAACGAAGAAAAAGTTAATTAAAAACCGCTACACAATTTCGTATATCGGTGCATTTTTAAACTTCTTCATCATGGGAATTTGGCACATCCAAGGAAGCGCTGTTGCGCAGTATGTTATTTATGGTCTATATCATGCCGCACTGTTTATTTTATTCGATATTTTCGAGCGAAAAAACAAGAAGCATAAGTTTTGGCCAAACAATAAATTTACACATGTCCTTGCGATTGTAATTACGTTCCACGTTGTATGTTTCGGTTTCCTAATTTTCTCTGGACACCTTAACAGATACTTTTAATGCACCCTTCTTATACTATTAAGAAGTTGCACATATAATATATTTCGGATATAAAGGAGATTTTAAAAATGGCAGAATTTAAAGAGCAAGTATTAGATATTTTAGAAGAAGTATGTGAAAACGATATTGTGAAAGAAAACTTAGATGTTCAATTATTTGAAGAAGGTATTCTTGATTCTTTCGCTGTAGTATCTTTATTAGTTGAATTCCAAGAGCGTTTAGATATTGAAGTTTCTATTTCTGATTTTGACCGTGACGAGTGGGCTACACCAAACATGGTTATTAAGAAGTTGGAAGAAATCCGATGAACAAAGCAAAATTTGGTCCGATGCTTTTAGCATTGGCCCTTTTTGCTGTATTCTTACTTATTCCAACGCGCTTCCTACTTCCACTTTTAAGTGATGAAAAAGTAGAGCAAGCTGCGACTTCTTTAAAAGAAGAAAAGATTCAAAGTATGATATTACAGCAAAAGATGTTAGCAGACCCGAAATACCTTCCGATGTACGGTTCATCGGAATTCGCACGTATGGATGCTTTCCATCCATCAAATTATTTCAAAGTAAAGCCTGAAGGGTTCACACCATTCTTACTTGGACGCGGAGGAACACAAGACCTTGTACATGTGTTAAACTTTGCATCTACTATGGATCAATTGAAGGATAAGAAAATGGTATTCGTTCTTTCTCCGCAATGGTTTGTACCACAAGGTATTGATGAAACACACTTTGCACCTAACTTTTCAAAACAACAAGGTTATCACTTCATTTTCAACGATGATTTAAAGCCTGAAATGAAAAAGCAAATTGCAAAACGTTTATTAAACTTTGAAATCGTCAAGAAAGAAACTTTACTAAAAATTTCGCTTGAAGGTATCGTTTATGATGATACAAAGCATAAAGTAAAAGCACTTGCTGCTAAACCTTTCGCTTATATTTATCGTAACATTTTAGATCGTAAAGATTTATTTACAGCAATGTTTGATATTAAACCGCATAAAGAAAAACTTGACCCTTCATTAAAACAAATGAATTGGGACGAAGCTCGTAAACATGCAGATCAAACTGGTACAGTAGAATCAGGTTCTAACGAATATGGTATCGAAGATAATTACTTCAACAGCAAAATTAAGAAGAAATTGAAGCAACGTGAAGGCTACTTAAAAAATGATGCTTATGATCAATCGCCAGAATATGAAGATTTACAAATTGTACTTGATTTATTAAAACAATCTGGCGCTAAACCACTCTTCATTTCTGTTCCTGTAAAAGGTCCTTGGTACGATTACGCTGGCTTCCCGAAAGAACGTCGCGAATTGTACTACAAGAAAGTTCATGAGCAAATTGAGAAAGCTGGCTATCCAATTGCCGACTTCTCAAATCATGAGTATGATAAATACTTCTTAAAAGATCATATGCACTTAGGTTGGAAAGGCTGGGTTTATATCGATGAGGCCATCCAACAATTTTATAAAGCAAACTAATGAAAAGACCACTTGAATTATTCAAGTGGTCTTTTTCTATAAATATTTTGTAATTGTTCGATTACGTTCTCTGCTTCTTTCATAACTCGCTCCACTACATGCTGAGCTGATTCTATTCGTGCTAACGATGACGCTTGCCCTGCCCAAAGCGACATGTATTCTCCTTTATTTTGTTTTGCTGCTTCTTGGCGTATTTTAGAGGTTAATACATTTTGCACTGGATACATCGGAAGCCCTTCTTCTTTCCCTTCATGTCTCTCTATAAATTCATTACGAATACCCCGCGCATATTTCCCGGAAAACGCACGGGTCACAGTTGTACTCGTATCTGTACTATGTAACACAGCTTCTTTATACACATCATGCGTAATACTTTCTTTACTCGTTAAAAAGGCTGATCCCATTTGAACAGCTTCTGCCCCCAGTGTAAATGCCGCAACAAGCCCTTGTCCGTTCATTACACCACCTGCTGCAACAATTGGGATATGCGGGACTGCTGCTACTAACTGCGGAATTAATGCAAACGTCCCAATCATAGCGTCCTGTTCTTTCCCAATAAACGTTCCTCTATGCCCTCCTGCCTCACTACCTTGACCAACAATAATGTCTACTCCTAATTCAGCAAGCACCCTCGCCTCTCTCACATGAGTAGCTGTTCCGATGACTTTTATTCCTCTTCTTTTTAAGTCACCTATTTCTTCTTTTTCTAACGTTTGAAATGCAAAGCTAACGACTGGTACGTTTTCTTCTATTAACACTTGTAATTGTTCTTTATAGCTTTTGGGGAGCTTTATCGCCTCTTCTGCCTCTATACCGAATTCTCTATTCACTCCGCTAAGTAATACCTTTGCCAAGTTTACTTTCTCTTCTTCTATCTGTATCTCTTTCGTTAACAGTAAATTAACACCGAAAGGCTTATCAGTTCGTTCCCTTATTTTATTAATTGCTTCACGAATTTGCTCAGGGCTCATATAGCCTGCTCCAAGCGTTCCTAGTCCTCCGCTATTACTTACAGCTGCAACAAGCTCAGGCGTCGTAATTGCACCTGCCATACCTGCTTGAATGATGGGATACTTAATTTGTAATAGATCTATTACGCGACTTGTAAACATCATTTCCCCTCCTATTCCCCTTATATCTTCTTTATTTGACAAACTTTCCCCTTCTTTTACAAGGGTTGAACTTCATAGGAAGCGAATATATTGAAAGGGAAGGAGGCTAAAAACAATGATATATCCAAATGCGTTACAACAAGGTGATACAGTAATGGTTATTGCACCGTCCGGCCCACCAACAATTGAAAATGTATTAAAAGGGGTAACCCTATTACAAGAAATGGGTTTATCTGTAGTAATCGGGAAGAGTGTTTATGAGAAATATGGATATTTAGCTGGAAGTGATCAAGTTCGGCTCGATGATATACATGAAGCATTTACAAATAATGAAGTAAAGGCCATTTTCTGTGCACGAGGTGGTTACGGAAGTGCTCGTCTCCTCCCTCACATTCAATATGAAATCATTCAGCAGAATCCAAAAATCTTTTGGGGATATAGCGATATTACAGCTTTACATACGGCCTTTTCACGTTATGCAAAGCTTGTTACTTTTCATGGTCCAATGGTTGAAGAACTAGGTAAAGGTGTAGATTCTCTTTCTTTATCTTCTTTCAATCAACTATTCCATCCGTATTCAACCATCTTATCTGCTTCAGAATGTATCGTACCTACCTCTCCATGTACAGTTACAGGCACATTGGCGGGAGGAAATTTAACTGTATTAACGAGTATAATTGGCTCACCCTATGAGATAAATACGGCTAATAAACTTTTATTGCTTGAAGACATTGGGGAAGAACCGTATCGCATTGACCGTATGTTAAATCAGCTGCTTTTATCTGGCAAGTTTAATGAATGTAGCGGTGTTATTTTTACAAGTTGTCACGACTGCACTCCTTCTAAACCATCTCAATCATTGCAAACAATACTATATGAATATTTCGCACCATATCATATACCTGTCCTATTCGGTTTACCGATTGGACATATAAGCCCAAACATCGGGATTCCTCTTGGAGCTACAGCGACAATAAATACAAATAATAAAACACTCTCTATTTCTTCTGGCGTAGCCAATCCGTATTCAAATTAAAAAGGAAAAGCGATTCCGCTTTTCCTTTTATTTATAATAATTAAAAATTCGTCCAGATGCGATATCTGCAACTTCTTCTGGAATAAATGTTTTACTTATATCAGTGCCAACATTTAATACTGCTGTAGCATCTTTCTCAATGCTACCAAATAATTCTTTTCCACGTATCGTAATAAGGGGCGTTCCTTCTGGCAACACGTCTTTTACAAATTCCATTTGCGTAAAGAACGGAACAATCCATCTACCCTCTCCTTGGAAATGACGCAAACGAAGTATTCCTTCTGTTGCCCCGTCCTCTGCTTCTAGTGAACCAGCAACATAAAACTCAGTAGATAAGAGCAATTCATAAAATTCCTTTTGCTTCTGTTTATCGTCCCCTGCTACAACAAGTACTTCTTCTATTCTCTTTAACGGAATTTGCTCCATATGATGCCACCCCTATTTCAAAATGATTGTACTTAGATTATACGAAATATTCTTATTTTTTTCTACATAATTCGCAATTATTTTCTTAAAATAATTTTAATGCTTCTTTTGTCGTCACAATCGTAGCAAATTCTTCATGTTGAAACGCCTTTTGTACATCAATTATAATAAGTGCTATTTGATTAGTCATCATTTTCTCCTTCATTCGGCTGTAATTGAAACAGAAAACCAAGTTGTTGCGATGCAGTGATAAAACAAATATAAGCGCAAAGCTCTACAATTTCTTTTTCCGTCCAATATTGTTTCAATGCATGAAACATATTATCATCTATTGCCTTTTTATCATGAACAAATGTATGTGCAAAAGTAACTGCTACACTCATTTCTTCTACCTTTTGCATATCATCAGGTCTTCCCTTTGCCATACAGTACGGACATTCATTCCCGTACGCTAATGTTCTTCTTACTTGCTCCTTTAGCTCTGCCGACAGAGTTCCTTTACTATACAGTGTATTCTCTACCATACTCCATGAATGTAATAGATCTGGATTATACCCTAATAACTTTTGAAACTTTGTAACTCCTACATTTGATAATGAAATTCTCTCCATCATTTCCCCTCCTATTTCCTTCCGTTTTATTGTAAAATAAATAAAGTTCACTTTACATTTCATATGAATCTTAATTTATATTTTTCCTTTACAAAAATTATTATTTTACTGGAGGTATATTTACAAATGCAACTAGACCGTGTCGATCGAAAGATTTTAAATGAATTATATAATGATAGTCGCCTTTCCATGCGTGAATTGGCGAAACGAGTAAACTTATCTGCTCCGTCTACTGCAGAACGTGTTCGCAAACTTGAAAGTGAAGGCGTGATTCAAAAGTACACAATTGATATCGATTATAAAAAAGCAGGACTTGTTTTAGATTGTATTTTAGAAATCACTTTAAAAAATGGTGATACAACACGTATGCAACAGTTTATTCAGTCTTATCCATCTGCAAGTTTTTGTTACCGAGTAACAGGAAGCTTATGCTACATTGTAAAAATTTCTGTTCCTTCACTCGTTGAACTTGAAGATTTTATCAATGATGTTTCTTCATATGCAACGACAGTTTCTCATATCGTATTATCAGAAGTATCTCTTACTCCGGACATTGAACATATATTCCCAGAAAATTAATTTATTTTTATTCAAAAAACATTTAAAAACCCCTTACATTAAGAATAAAAATAATATATCATGTATTAAAATACATAAAGTTCGGGAAAGGGGCTTTACATTGAAAATCTGGTTTTATGAAAAAACGGCACAATTAGATGACTTACTTGGCATTTGGGATAATGTTCCCACTATCCCTCGAATTGGTGAAAAAGTGGAGATTTTAAAAACAGTCCGCACTGTTACAGATATTAAATATGTAAAGAACGGTAATAATTTTCGTGTAGAAATTATTACAAATTAAAAAGTAGCTCTTAAGGAGCTACTTTTTAATTACCTATCATGCACTTTCTTTATAACGATTTTATCTTCTTCTACAGATACTGTTACATAATCATTTTCTTCTAACCGAAGCTTATTTACTGCTTCATCTGGTAGCTCTACAGCCATCAGTCTATCTGTTACGATCACTTGACTATACACTTCATTTTCTTGTAATGCACTCACCACTTTTTCCTCATTTAAAAAACGTACTGGTGGCACACCTACTTCTTTTACTGTACGCCATTGCTTCCAAACGTAAGGAATTAACCAAAGTAATCCAACAACTGTCAGACCGATACCGATCCATAAATTACTTTGCGCTTGTAATTCAAGAATTGAAATTGCACTACTCTCTTCTCCACCGACAAATTGCATACTTGTTGCAATCAAATTATTTAGAGCGTGTACAGCGATATTCGTCCATATATTTTTTGTCTTTATGTATAAAAGACACATTACAACACCAAACATGAACGCACCAATAACATCAAAATGTCCTAGACCAAAAATAAGTGAAGATATGATTACAGCTTTTTTAATTCCCCATTTATGAGCCATTCGCTGTAAAAAGAATCCCCTAAAAATAACCTCTTCCATAATAGGTGCTAATACACATGCTGAAATGAAAGTAAATATCGTCATATATATGTTACTCGTATTAATAACATTTCCGTCTTCTAGCATAGTAACTAAGAAATTCGGTAACGTATGTGCTAATATGTAAAATTGAATATGAGATATACCGACTGAAAAAATCATTCCCATTATCGTTGCTAATACAATTAATCCCCACGGTAAACGTCCTGGCTTATCAAAAAAACTATTAAATACAACATTATTTTTATTGGTTTTTACGTATAACCAAAATAATGGAAATACAAAAAATACAGTTATTTGTGAAATAACCTCCATCGTATTCTCAGAAACATTTGATAGACCTAATGGGATCATCGTAAGGAACAATCCTATAATCATCCATCCAAAAAAGCTACGTAGCCTTATACGTGAAAATGCATAGTGCATATAGAACACCCCCAAAGATAATAAAAATAAATGATTGGATAGCTAAATTATAATATGAATATAGTTGAAAATCTTCCTATTTCTCTCATATACTTTCAAATAGCATATCTCTTAAAATATATAGTAATCATTTTATTTAATATACCGTATCGCTTTTCTTTAAGCTGAAAGATAGGAGAAAGTTATGTAATAAAAATCCCCGTTTATACAAGCGGGGATTTCTTTTATTATAATACGTCACGTTTTTGGAATAATGCACTTGATGCTACAAGTAATACAACAAAGTATGCAGCTACAAGTAATAATGAAGTTGTAAATGTAAACTCTGTAAATGTTGGTTCCGTTCCGCCACTTACTAGTTTATTGCTATCGTACACACTTAAATTTAAATGGAAAAACACTACAAATTTAGCTACACCTTTTGCAAACATCATCAGTACCATATTAATTGGTCCTTGTAAAAAGAAGAGGAACATCGTAATAATTAATGGTAATACAGATTTTCTAAATACGTTTGCTAAGAAAAATGCAAGCGTCGCAAAGAAGAACGGCGAAAGTACTTGATATAAAGTAGATTTCATTACGATTCCTACCGTTAATTCTGTTTTACTACCATCCATTACAATGCCGCCAATAATCATTGCAATTAACGTGCTAGCAAATATGATAAATACTATAGTAAGTAACACTGTAATATATTTAGAGAATAAAACTGTCATTCGTTTTCTTGGACGGATTAATAACTGCTTAATTGTACCTTTTTGGAACTCATCAGTAATCATACGAGAAGCAATCGTAATCCCAAAAATTGTTGCAAACAAAGTAATTAAACCAATCTCTGAACTTGCAAAATCTAAATATGATCCTTTAAATTCACTTCCGTCTCCCCATTTCAGCATCGCTAAAACTCCCAAAATCTCCAATACTGCAATGACACCAATTAAAATATACATACCTTTTTTCGCATGTAACTTTAAAAATTCATTTTGAATTAATTTAAACATTACGCTTTCACTCCCCCTGTAATCGCTAAGAACTCATCTTCTAACGTTTTAGTTTGAACAGTAACTCCGTATACAAGCACATCGTCATTTACAAGTTTTTTTACAAGTTGTGGGATTTCTTCTTTCATTACAGATACTGCAATTACATTTCCTTGCGTCTTACCTTTAATGATTTCATTTGCTTTCTGTACTTGATCTACTTCAAACGCTACAACTACTGTCTCATCGTGTTTCGCTTGTTCATGTAAGTTGTACTCTTGCACAAACTCACCTTGCTTAATAATAACGACGCGATCACACATTAGTTCAATTTCACTTAATAAGTGACTTGATACGATTACAGCAATATTCTCTTCTTTCGCTAAACGTTGTAAATAATCACGAATTTGGCGAATACCAGCTGGATCTAATCCATTTGTCGGCTCATCTAAAATTAAGATTTTCGGCTGATGAAGTAATGCCTGTGCAATTCCTAGACGTTGTTTCATACCAAGTGAATATGTTTTCACCTTTTTATGAATTGCATGTTCTAATTCAACAAGCTTTACAATCTCAGCAATGCGCTCTTTACTAATTGGTGTAATTGCCATATTCGCAAAATGCTTTAAGTTTTGCATTCCAGTCATATAATCATATAGTTCAGGATTTTCTACAATCGCTCCAATTTGCTCTAGCGCCTTTTCACGCTCCGTGCGAATACTATGACCACAAATTGTAATATCGCCCTCTGTCATTGATATAAGACCTGTCATCATACGAATTGTCGTCGTTTTACCACTACCATTCGGTCCAAGAAACCCGTACACTTCCCCTTCACGAACTTCAAATGATAAACCACGGATAATTTCCGTCCCACCAATCTTTTTTCGAACATTCTCTAACTTTACTACTACATTTCCCAATTCTGATTCCTCCTTTAGACTTCTAGTTTTTTATCGATTATGCGACCTGTTATATAAACAAGTAGAACAAATATACCGATTGAAAAAGTAAGACTATATAAATTCATAAGTCTTTCTGGATATAGTATGAGATTCATATCCGCTGATTCATCTATATAAACTAATTTTTTAATAAAAGTAGGTATAGGCGCAAGTCGGCCCAGCATTTCATATATCATATTGATTACTTTCGTTACTAGTAAAAATAAGAAGAAAATAATTACATACTCCATTTTTTTCTTTTTCAAAGAAAATACTTTAACGCCAACTACTGTAAAAAGTAAAACTAACAATACACTTGATAAATTAAATACATATAACACGCTACTAAATAACTGCTTTACCATATCTAGTGTAAGTGTACTTTCGGTAAATAACAATTCATAAAGTTCTGTACCTTTTATTACTTTCATCGAAATACTATAGAAAAACATAACACCTATTAATTCAAAACACATTAAGCTAATTGCTGCATATGACAATATTGCTAAAACAATTTTTTTACCAGATATCGGTGTTAACCGAAATAATTTACTTTCAGTCATTTTCCCAAACGCAGACATCGCCTGCAGAAATACTAATACCGCAAAAATTAAATAAACTAAGAATACTAAAGCAATTGTAATCATTTGCCTTACTTCTCCTGATTCTTGTTTAATATAATTCCCCATACTTACAAAAGCGACAGCTGCAATAAATATGAATGACAATAACGAAATAAAAATTTGTTTTTTATTCGCATTGTACATATATATTAAACTGGCCTTCATCTACTAAACACCTCCTTAAACAAATCCGTAACAGCTTTTCCTCGTTGGAAACGTAATTCCTCTACATTTTCATGCAGTACACTTTCACCATCTTTTAAAAAGATTACTTCGTCAAAAATATTTTCCACTTCTCCAATTAAATGTGTTGCAATTAAAATGGTACAATCTTCGCGATAAAACTGTAAAATAAGTTCTAATACGTGTTCTCTAGAAACAAGATCAATTCCACCCAGCGGTTCATCTAGTACGTATAACTTCGCTTTCCTCGAAAATGTTAAAATAATTTGTAGCTTTTCAACCATACCTTTTGATAAAGCTGTAATTTTTTCTTCTAACGGTATTTTAAATTCCGCAATCGTATCTACCGCTTTTTGAATATCAAAGTCTTTATAGAAATCTCGATAGAAAAATAAAGAATCTTTTACCGTCATCCAATCATCAAATACTGGTTTATCCGACATAAAAGAAACAATTTCTTTCGTTTCTAATCCTACCTTTTTACCAGCGATTGTAATACTACCTTCGGAAGGATGCTGCAGACCGGCAATCATTTTCAATAACGTCGTTTTCCCGCTCCCGTTATCTCCAACGAGTCCTATAATTTTCCCTTCCGTAATCTCTATGTTTAATTCACGGATCACTGCTTTTAACCCGTATCTCTTCCATAAGTTTTCTATTTTTAATAACTCTGTCATTCGCTCTCCTCCCTCTTCTCATGTAATGAAGAGCGAAGGATTGTAAGAATTTCTTCTTCTGAAAAACCTAAATTGTCCATTCCATCTATAAAAGAATGAAGTAATTCTTTCGCCATCTCTTTTCGCAGCTCCATAATTTTCTCCCCTTCATTCGTTACATATCGTCCCATTCCTCTACGCGTTACAACAACCCCATCCCGTTCTAACTCTTGAAATGTACGCTGAATCGTATTTGGATTTACTTGTAATTCACTCGCTAATTCACGTACAGAGGGAATTTTATCACCAGGCAATAAACTTCCTGTTACAATTTCTTTCTTTATGTATTCCATTACCTGAATGTAAATTGGTGTATTTGGAGAAAACTCTATTTTCATTTCTTCCCTCCTTTTGTATTGGTGTACTAGTTAAATAATACACTGATACAAAAGGATTGTAAATACCCATTTAATTACAAAAAAGTTCTATCCATTAGCCAGATAGAACTTTCCAAACAGAAATCGTTATACAAAAATAATAGTGTTATGTAAACAAACTCATAAAGAAAAGCTGTC